>DATHFS010000666.1:0-15862 GCA_035317975.1 Cyclobacteriaceae bacterium
CTGCATTGTATCACACTGCTATCAGCCCCACCGTTTTTTCGGATGCAGATGGCCGGTACCGCGGCATGGATAAAAAAATCCATACGATTGCCGGCCCATCCAGGAACTATACGGTTTTTTCTCTTTGGGATACCTTCCGGGCATTTCATCCTTTGATGACCATTATTAATCCATCCATGAATGAAGAATGGATAAGGTCCTTTATAAAAAAATACGAAGAAGGAGGAGCCCTTCCGATGTGGGAGCTTTCTTCCAACGAGACAGGAACGATGATCGGCTATCACGCTGTATCCGTCATTGCCGATGCGTTTATGAAGGGTAACCGTAACTATGATGTTGAAAAAGCCTACAAGGCAATGATAGACGCAAGAACGTTTGATACGGTTTCTATTCAATTTCCCGACAAGGAAGTTCAGCATAACCTGATGCCCCTCGCGAAACAGTACAATGAGGCCACCGGATTTATTCCCTGCGACCTGGAGAATGAATCCGTAGCCAAAGCACTCGAATTTGCTTATGATGACTGGTGCATCGCACAAGTAGCAAAGGCGTTGAATAAAACCGGCGATTTTGAAAAATTAACCGAACGCTCCAGGCGATACACAAGGTACTTTGACAAGGGTACTGGCTTTATGCGCGGGGTAAATTCGGACGGATCATGGAAGACCCCCTTCCATCCGCGCTTTTCGAATCACAGGGCCGACGAATATGTGGAGGGCAATGCATGGCAATGGTCGTGGTTTGTTCCGCACGATGTGCAAGGACTGATCGCGCTGCACGGCGGTGAGAAGCAATTTGCATCGAAGCTCGATAGTCTTTTTTCAACCAGCCCTTCCATTGAGGGGGAGAATTCATCTATGGATATCTCCGGATTGATCGGCCAATATGCGCACGGAAATGAACCCAGTCATCACATTGCTTACCTCTACAATTTTGTCGGCCAGCCATGGAAGACACAGGAGCTGGTCGATGAGATCCTCACCACGTTGTATTTCAACCGGGAAAACGGATTGTCGGGCAATGAAGATTGCGGGCAAATGTCTGCCTGGTATTTACTCAGCAGCATGGGCATCTACCAGGTAAGTCCGGGTAACCCAACCTATACGTTGGGCAGGCCGCTTTTCGACGAAGCGACTGTCCATCTGGAAAACGGAAAAGGATTCACCTTCCGGGCGAAAAACAACTCTCCCGCGAACAAGTATATCAGTAAAGTCAGTCTAAATGGGGTAAGGTTAGCCTCACCTTTTATTTCCCATGAGGAAATCATGAAAGGTGGAACATTGGAATTTATCATGTCTCCGGAAGTGAACGAACATGCATTTCAATAAATTGCGCTTTACCGTTTTGCCGCAATCTTATCAAGCTCTTCCCATGTCCAGGGAGTTGTTCGTCCGTTGGACTGCTCCCGGATCTTCTTAACCTCTTCCGGCTTTACCAGGATCCGGTTAGCAAAGTCTTCACCGATACTTCCGGGGAACCGCCTTTCAGAAAGCCCGATATCATAACGCAAATAGCTAAGGACAGAGGCAATCCATTCGTCATCGTTCATGCCCATGGCCGTCATATTTTCCGGATAGGTTTTTCCATCGACAGGACCGGTTAAGCCATTCAGGAGAATCCGGACCATCGCATCTTTATTTCTCAGATAGCGCATGAAATTTCCGGCCAACGGAGGCGCCAGTCTGGTGGGTACACCCTTGCCATCCGGACCATGGCAGGTAGAGCACAACGACTTAAAAATGGCAGCGCCATCGATGACCCGCTTCCGGCTTTCCGGATTCAAGGATCCCATTTTAGCTCCGAACTTTTTGATATCCTCCGTTTTATTCAGGCTCTTCTGAGCTGCAGCAATCATTTCATTGCCCGGGCTTTTGTTCAGGATAAATTCCGCGATCTCTTTGGCCTTTGGCGATTTGCTTTTGGAAAGAGAGAGAATAAGCTGGATGCGCACATCGTCGTCCCGATCCTCTTTCAACTCTTCCAGTTCTTCTATTACTTCCTCGTCATCATTTTTTAAGTATACTTCACTGACCCACACGGCAGCCTTTCTTACCTGAGGATCCTTGTCTTCCAACGCCTCGGACAATACATCTTTGTCCATCGCATCCAATCCGCTTAAGGTCCACAAGGCATGAACCCGGGCCAGCGCAGAAGGCTTTTCTGGTAAGGGTCCTTTTTTACCGATCGCAATATGCTTCAGATCGTCAACAACGGATTTGTCGTTGCGCAAGACAATCTCTTTTTGCGCATTGTCGCGCCACCAACCATTGGGATGATCCAGGTGCGCGACCAGTTGACCCGGTGTTTCGTCCAGCATATGTGGCTTCGGTCCACGAGGCATGCCATCGTGTACCAGTCTCCAGATCCTTCCGTGCTGAATATTTTTTTGCAAGCCGAGCCGTAGAATTTGCTTGCGCAGATAGCTGCCTTCCCCGGTCCAGGTTCCCTCCTGAATAATACCCCTGTTCATGTCAACAATATAAAGACACCCATCCGGGCCGGTGTAGGTATTGACGGGTCTGAAATTCATGTCGGAAGACGCAATGAATTCCTCCTTTTCATAGGCATTCTTAAGGGTCCTTTTTCCAGCGGTGTTAATGATCTTTGCTCTTCTTATGATCCGGGCTACCGGTTCATTGATAAGATAATCGCCCACGAGGGTGGCGGGAAGGCGATCGCCCCGGAAAATGGATTGTCCGTTGGCTGCGGTAAAATGATTTAGAGTGGTGTCTTCCCGGATCCTTCTCAAACCTCCTTGTATATCCGGTGTTTTTATAATCGGCCAGACGGCCCCAAAGGTTGAATCATTGTAAGCATCCGCAAATTCCAACTGGCCGTAAGCGGGATTGATATGAAATCCTGAGCCTGCATTTTCTGCGCCTGCTCTGCTGTAATAAAGCCTGCCGTAATTATCATGGGTCAATCCCCACTGACCGTTAGAGCCGCTGACGAGCGAGTCGGGATGGAGCATACCTCCTTTGTATTGAAAGCGCACCGGGTCGACCGTAATGTAAATCCAGTTGTCAAGGTTCCAATCCAGTCCGCTTCGCTGGTGCTCCAGGTTTCCAAAAGCTTTTTTATCGGTGTGATAGACTTTTCTTTTTTGATCGGCCACACCATCGTTGTTCGTATCTTTATAGGCATATATGTCGTAGGTATCCGTTTCATTGACGAGAAGTTCATTTCCGACGGCCAGGATCATACGAGGCAACATCAGGTCTTTACTATAAACAGAACTCTTGTCCATCTTGCCATCGTCATCCGTATCTTCCAGTAACATCACCCGGCTGCCGGGCTGATGTTCGCCCGTGGTATCTACCGTCTGCATGTACGTTTCCATTTGCGTCACAAACATTCTTCCATTTCCATCCCAGGAAATCGCTACAGGCTCACTTAGCATGGATTCGTCGGCAACGAGTTCAAGATGATAGCCTTTTGGCAGTCGAAACGAATTCAGACTTTCTTCCGGTGTCAGATAGCCCGGCTGGGGGTCCTTGTTCACGGTTCGGGGTGAATCAAAGCCCTCCTCTTCCTGCACAATACCTGTTTCCTTATTTATTTGTGTACACGTTGAGAGTAGCACCAAGGTGGTGATAAATGCTGTGACCAGCATGAGTTGTTTTTTCATTTACATTTTGGATTACCTATTTTTAATCATGGATAAAAACTCAAATTAAGAAAAAGCCATGGATATTTATAAGGGCCCAGTGTGGGCAAGTCATCAAAACTGCCGCACCCTGGTGCCGGGAGAAAGACAATTTTCGGATGAACAACTGAAACTGATGATTGAAAGAGATGGCGTGATGGGCGGTGCGTTGGATACGTGGATGTTGTATCCCGGATTTGAAATGGGAAAGGATAGTCCCGCAACGTTAGGTATCAACCTTGAAAAGGTAGTTGATCATTTTGATCACATCTGTCAGCTGGCAGGGGATTGTTTGCACGTCGGATTCGGTACGGATCTCGATGGGCTTTTTGGTACGGAACAAACTCCTTATGATATGGATACCATTGCGGACATCGTCAAGTTTGAGAGGATACTCGCCAGCCGGGGATATACCGTCGAGAACATAAGGAATATATTTTCCGGTAACTGGTTACGGGTTATAGAAAAAGCATGGACCTGATCGTAAAATGGACAATTCGATTAGCTTATTTTGCCACTCACATTCGTGTCCTTCCAACTTCGTGTCGTGGCCGATTCAATTACAGCAGCACATACTTTTTGTGTTTCCAGGGCGTCTTTAAAAGTGGGATGGCACGCTTCACCGAGTTCCAAACTTTTTAGGAAATCGGCAGCCTGATGAACAAACGAATGCTCGTAACCGATGATTAATCCGGGTACCCACCATCGCTTCATATATGGCTGATCACTATCAGTAACCAGAATGGAACGCCAGCCGCGAACAATGGGATCATCCCGGTGGTCAAAATATTCCAGACGGTTGAGATCGTGAAGATCCCAACGAATGGAAGCGTGCTCACCGTTTATTTCAAAAGTATAGAGGGCTTTGTGCCCACGGGCATATCGTGTGGACTCAAAGACACCGAGAGATCCGTTTTCGAAATGACAATGGAAGATACAGGCATCATCGATGCCAACCTTCTGAACCTTGCCGGTGGCCTGATGAACCCTTTCTTTGATGAAGGTTTCCGTCACGGCAGATACGTCCTTAATGCCTCCGTTCAACCACATTGCGGTATCAATACAATGAGCTAGTAGGTCACCCGTTACCCCTGAGCCCGCTACATCCACATCCAAGCGCCAAAGTCCCTCACCCCCCTGCGGCAGCTCTGGACTAATTGTCCAATCCTGGAGAAAGTTGGCCCTGTAATGAAAAATTTTTCCAAGTTTTCCAGCGTCAATAATCTGCTTCGCCAACGTAACGGCCGGTAAGCGCCGATAGTTATACCAAACCGTGCTTGGGACACCGGCCTTTTCAATTGCGGCCACCATTTGTTGTCCTTCTGCCAATGTTCTGGAAAGAGGTTTCTCACACAAAACCATTTTTCCCTTTGCCGCCGCGGCAATAGCAATTTCAGCATGATTGCTATTGGGTGTGCAGACATCAACAGCATCAATATCATCCCGTGCAATCAACGCTTTCCAATCGGTTTCTGTCGACTCATATCCCCATTGCTCCGCGAATGCACGAACTTTGTCAGCATTGCGTGAACAAACTGCTTTTAATAGCGGCTGATAAGCCAATTCAGGAAAGAAATTTTTTATGCGATTGTAGGCATTGGAGTGCGTTCTGCCCATGAAGCCACACCCGATCAATCCAATTCGTAATACTTTATTTTTTGCCATTCTGATTTCAATAATAATAAATTGTTGAAAATGTACGCGTCGATTAAATACCTAAGCTTCATACCATCCGTGCTTCTGCCGAACCTTTATCATGGTGGCCAGGACATCGTTCCAGGTTTGTTGCTTCATCATCACGTCATTCGAAAACATACATCCATCCCAGCAGACGTGCTTGAACGCTTTCGTAAGCTTTCCGCTTTCATCGCGCAACCAGTGCCCCGCATCGGTTGCAATGTCAAGCTTTCCATTGGGATCGGTCGCCAGGCAATGGCGGCCCGTTTTATCATGCGACCCTGTGCCGTGAACTGTACCATCGTTTTGAGCAACGTGGAAGTCTATTGTCCAGGGACGTAAAGCTTTTGTTAAAGTTTTAAGTCCTTCGGTAAGTGTATTACGATCTTTCCAATCGAAATTGGTTGGCAGGATGCGGTCTTCTGGCCGGTTGTATCCCAGGAGGTATAACAATGTATGTGACATGTCTGCCTGAAACCCGATGTTCGGACGATCCACCGCTTCCAGGGTTTCAACCATGGTCTTCCAGCTGTGCATTCCGCCCCAGCATATCTCCCCCTCTGCAGCAAGTCTTTCGCCGTAATCCAAGGCTACATCACAGGCCTCGCGGAACGTCCGGGCTATCCGTTTTGTGTTGTTCACGGGATCAACAGCCCATTGCTGTGGTGAACTTGCAGAATCGATGCGAACAACTCCATAGGGACGAACACCCGCTCCGCGCAATACCTTTCCAATATGGCAAGACTTGCGAACCATCTCTATAAATTGTTTGCGCTCTTCTTTATTGCCCATCGAAGGGCCACCCCAGACGGGAGCAACCAAGCTTCCAATTTTTAAATTCAGGCCGCTGACCTTGTCGGCCAGTTTTTTAATTCCATCGTCGGTTAGGTCAATATTGATGTGGGGATCGAGAAGGCCGAGATCGACACCGTCAAATTTAACTCCGTCTACATGAGCTGCAGCAGTCATTTTCAGCATGGTGTCAAAATCAATAGGAGGCTCAGAATCGGGTCCTTTACCCACGACACCTGGCCAGGTAGCATTGTGCAGTTTGGGAAAATTGTTTTCCGGCATAAGTAGTTTTGTCTAAAATTTCAGGATACTATTCTATTTGATTGGAAGTTTATATTTCATTTACAACTTCAGATCAGGGTTGTCCGGACCGAAATGTTTCAGTATTACGATCGGATCCGTATCCGATGGATTCTCAATTTTAACACCTTGAACCGCCGCTTTCTCGCTGATAAAGAACTCGTCATTGGTCAACTGACCATAGCGTATAAGCGAAGGTGTTTCAATGCGCCAGGCACCCATTTTACCGTGTCCCTGCATGACGATGATGCCATACGCGGCATTATCCTTGATGGTAACTGTCGCGCCAGGCGCCACAGTTAGTTCTTTAGCACTGAAGTCATGAGACTTGTAACAAATCCAATTTTCGATATATCCCTCCGATTTCATTTCTGTCGCCGGCCTAACATGAACGGGTTGCATAAACCGGTTTGCCCGCATGTTGGGATCCACGTTTAGTTCCCAATCAAGAACTTCCAATAATAGATCGAAATCACCGATACGATCTTTGGGTGTACCATTCCACAACAGTTCTTCCGGGACAATAGCTTCATTAACCAGTGACTGATACATCGCAAAAACATCGGAAGCTTTTTGAGGCTCGTACGTACACATACTTCCGGGAGCATGAAGCAAGCCAGGCGGAACATCCCACCCTGTTCCGGGTTCAAGACGATAAGCAGAGGAGTAGTTTGTTATTTTATTATCGCCTTTTGTAAAATTAACAAGGCACTCACGAATCTGCGATTTGGTAGTACCAGGTGCAATTCCAAAAAAAGTATACGGAAAATCTCCTCCGTGATTATTCAGTTGGGGCGGGAAATAGTAAGCTTCAGGCTTTCCTAATTGGCCCACCATTTTGGCGTACTTATCATTGTGGTGTGTATGGTGCGGAAGTGGCCCCATATTGTCAAAAAATTTAGAATACATTGGCCAGCTTTCATACTTTTTCCACAAGCGTTCTCCAATGAGGCCACCTTTGAGATGATCGATGGCATCTTTTAATAGTAGACTGTTTTGCTTTGCCCCATCATCAAAGACCACAGCACTCAGTCCTTCATTTTCACCTGTTAGCGGACCATTCTTTGCAGGCGTTGTAGAAGAAAGCCAGCGTTCATCAATGCCTCCGCGCTGCCCCCCCAACACATAATAATCATCCGGATGAAGTTTAATTCTTCTGCCGGGTACGCAAAAGGACCGTGGAACCCAGGTAGGAGCAAGGCGTAATACGCCATTTCCCTGTTCGAATGCTTTTTCTGCCAAGCTTGATTTTCCTGTGGTTGCCATTATTATTTGCTTTTCTTTAAAAATTCGTGAATACTACTTTCATTGTCAACTATTTCAAGTTCAATATCGTAGGATTTGATTGCGCCAGGGGCAAGGAAAATAAGTTGACTCTCCTTCTTTGCCCGGGCCTGGCCTATCGGTGGGTTTGTTCCTGGCTCAAGTCCTGTAACGTATTCCCCCATTCCCCAATGCTGCCAGTTTGTTAACCATGGCAACTGTTGTTTTTGGAACCACAACGCAACAGCGATGCCTAACTTAGGATTATACAAACCGCACATACATTTCCCGGCGCTGTCTGGCGTGGGATTTATAAAAGCAACCTCTTCGCCTCTACCGTTATGTTGTTCCAATGGCTTAGGACATTGACGAAAATTATTTCCTTCTCTGAAGATCTTGGTTTTCGGATCTCCCCCGGTTGACTGCCATGAGCCTTTCCAAAGAATATCGGTGCCCTCATCCACCAGCGGCCATCCAAAATTGAAATGATATAGAAGCATGAGTGGAGCCGGTGTATTGCCAACGTTCAGTACTTCATCATGGATTCGTATGGAGGCTTTCCCCAGCGTCCCGGAAATCGTACGTTTGAGCTCAAGGTTAGGACCAAATACCTGCGTTTGTTTAATCCTGCCGGTAATGCTCATTTCCATTCTGCCGCGTACCGGATCCGGCTGCATAATCGATTCAAGTTCTGCCGGCAGGTTGCTGATGCCGCCGTGCAGTCCACGCTCACCCTGTTCATCGGTCTCGGGCCCTCCTACATGAGACAGCCCACACGTTGTAAGCAGCCCTCCACCAAATGTTTTGATCCAATCCATTCCGCGATGGGAGAAGGGCTGGGGTGAGGTAATCCCTACGTGGCTTAACCATGCCAGGCTGTGCTGATTGTAAAAAGCGTCCGCAATATCCATTGCCCGGTCGATAACCACTTTATATCGCAACCCTGTTCCTGTATTGATCCATGCAACACGCGTTCCGCGTCCTGCACCGTTATCGAGCACAGCGGCCTCAATCCCACCTAATTGGGCTGGATTGGATATTTTATTGTGCCAGGAATGCTCTTTCAAATCGGTTTGAATTTCTGACGCTATTTCCTTGTGTTGAAAAAATTACAATTGCTTCAACAGGATGTTACGGTATTCAACTGTCATGGGTGGACCAACATGAACTTGTACGCCAAGTAGACCCTCCATTTTTCTATTTACCGTGTCGCTATCCGTTACATCACTCATGAGTACCCCGTTTATATAGTGCCGAAGTCTGTTTCCTTTTGCTATGATGCGGCACGTATTCCACCCTCCGGCCTTAATCACTGATTTTAATGAATCAATATTCCCCAGCGATCCCGTGATCTCTCTTTTACTCCAGGCATTGTCCTTAATGCTTGCCCGTAATGATCCTGGTTCTGCGGGGTTATCCTGAGAGAATATCGTGGCTACTTCTCCTCTATAGGCCAGGGTTGTTCTTCCGCGCTCTTCGTAGTTTTGTCCAGTATAACTATTTTTTCCATCAATATCAGCCTGATACCCTTTCAATGCATGCGGTATATCTGTTAATGCTTCACTGCGATAATTGATACCGCTGTTACCAGCGTTGGTAATGCGGAATTCTGTTTTCAATTCAAAATCTCCCGGCGTTCCACCTTTCCAGATAATGAATGTATTCGTCTTGAGCAGTGTGGCCGGAGTAACTTCTCCTATCAAACTACCATTCTCTACACGCCAATAGGTTGTATCCCCTTCCCAATCGGCTAAGGTTTTTCCATCAAATATTTGCACAAACCCGTCATCTCCTACTGAATCTGCCGCAACGGAGTGATTATTCTCTCCGGGCTTTTTGCAACCCCCAGCTATCAAAAAGAGAATAGTAAGACAGGCAAGTAACGGATCGTTAAGGCATTTTTGAATAGGCAATTTCATAATTCAATAATTTTCTGTCCAGGTACACTTTACAAAAGTCGTTATCAAATTCTTTCCTTTGAATAATTTCAAGCTGTTTACTGCATTAATGGTTCACTTATTGTTTTTTGTATTGCTCCTTTTGCTTGTCACCTCCCGCCATTAAATAAGCAACAAGATCTTTCAATTCTTCTTCATTCATGTTGTTGATCAGGCCTGGGTACATCGTGGAAATATAGGAGTATTTGGTACTGGCAACATCCTTCTTCGGTATTTCACGAAGTGTTTCAGGTGCAAAGGGATTTTGTGATATAAAATAAGACCTGTCATTTTCATTTGTAAGTCTTCCTAAAATGGAAGAACCATCTTTCATCGTGAATACCGTTGCGGCGTATTGATCTGAAACTACACTGTTAGGTTCAATAATGGATTGGAGCATGTCTCTTGGACTAAAGCGCGTTCCAAGTTGCGTTAGGTCCGGTCCGATATTTCCACCCTCGCCTCGCATGGTATGGCAGGAGCTGCATCGCCCGGCAGCATACATCATTTTTCCCTTTTCAAAATCCCTGTTTGCCAGTCCTGCTTCAACGAGTGGCAAGGCTTCCGCAACAGTCCAACTTTTTCCAGGTCCTTCAGGTTGAGGCCCACCTGCCAGGTCATTACCGGATTTCGATAATAGTGCTTCCCCTGAAAGTTCTCGATAATGTTCAAGCTGACTTTCCGGAACATGGGTTAGTGCAGCAAGGCGTGCTTTATTGATAAACCCAATGTAACTAGCACCCCCTTTATACCCAAAAGCATTCTTAAACCATGAAAAGTATTTTTCATGAAGTACGGGTGTCCATCCGGCTTTTGCATTCATGAGTACCGTTGCATAGTATGTTTGCTGTGCAGGAGGAACTTTTGCAAGCATGCCTGCGATGTCCATTCCATACTGTGGATTTCTCAGGATCAGATCAGAAGACTGGCTTGCCGTTTTTTCGGCAGGATCATCTTTTGCTGTTTCCAGGAGGGCGAGGGTTTTTTCAATTACACCAGGGGCCTCAAGATACACCAACACCTTGCTTAAATTCCTGTTAAGGGAGTTGGTCTTGGCAGGATAATGTGGATCTAAATAATCGACAAGATGTGCTTTCATAGGGGCCTCAGGGATTCCCATCCTCAATACAATAAGCTCAAACACGCGTAGTAAGTCGATTTGCTGCGATTCAGACAGGGATTCGTATGGAATAGCAGTTAGTGATTTCAGCATGGCATGGCGTAAACCAGGCTTACCGTGTCGTGCCAGTGCAATCATGGACTGCATTAAGGTCTGCGGATCTTTTTCCTTCAGGGCACGTGCTTCCCATTGACTTACCGGCTGATGTTCCACGGCTATTCTGGCAGCATAGCGGATAAACCGGTCTTCATGTTTTAAGTAAGGCCAGCTAAAATCGACTGCGCTTTTTTGCGGTTCGCCATGGAATGCTTCCAATTTTTTTCTGAGAATACGCGCTACCTGGCCTTCATCGGGCGAACTCGTTGGCGCACTTTCCACATTTTGATTTCCGTCTCCTTTATAGTATACTCTGTAAAGGTCTGATTCCAGCCGACGACCTCCGGTCAGGAAATAGAGTGCACCATCCGGACCAATGATGCCATCTGTTAAAGGAAGCGGAGCTCCGGAAAGGAATTCTTCCGCCTCTGCGGAATACGTTGATCCACTGGGTTTAAGATAGATCGCATAAATAATTCCGAAGCTCCAGTCAGAAGCGAATAATGCGTGTTTATATTTTTCCGGAAACCTGGCATTCATTCCATGAATAAGGTTGGTTGGCGAACCTTGACCAATGTTTATTACGGGAGGAAGATTATCCGGAAAATCAGGAGACCATTTACTATTCCCTGTCCGCCATCCAAATTCACTTCCACTGGTGACATGACAAATGCGTGTGGGGCGGTACCAGGGCATTCCAAAGTCCCATTCCATATCAGAATCATAGGCAAACATTTCTCCGGCTTCATTAAATGTAATATCAAAGGCATTGCGATAGCCAGCACTGATTAATTCCCAACGACTGCCCAGCGAATCGATGCGTGCAATCCATCCCCCCGGAGCCATTCGGTCATTCGCGTGACCCCTTGGATCTTTTATTAATGGGAACATATTGTCTTCCTGCCAAACCTTAGGTAGCCTGTAAGCATCCATCGGCGGCACATTAGTATGGTTTCCAGCGATCACATAGATTGATTTCTTATCAGGACCCAAAATGACACTATGAGGTCCGTGCTCACCTTCACCTTCCAACTCTTTAAGCAAGGTGATTTTATCAAATTGGTCATCGCCGTCTGTGTCCTGAAGCCGGTAAAGTCCGCTGGTTTTTTCAAACTCCTCACTTTCCCGGTTGTTTACCATTACATAAAGACTGTTAAAAGCATATAACAGACCTTGCGCATATCCCATCTGAATTTTGGGCTTCGTAGAATCCGCTAATTCAATATTGGATTTCCCAATTTCGAGCTTTTCTATTTTAAGAACCGAGTCTTGGCCAATGGGAGCTAGTTCCAACCTGTATAAAGCGCCATACTGATCGGATGTTATCAGTCTGCCCTTGGGATCGAAGGTCATCGCTACCCATGATCCCTGGTCGTTTTCCGAGGGACTGTACAAATGCTCCACCTGAAAACCAGGTTGAATTTTGAGTTTTTCAATTTTTGAATTCACCGGACTGGTTTTTCCCGTAGACTTGTCGGTTCTACAGGATGCCCACAGCAAAGCACAGACACAAAGTGTGAAGGCTAATTTTATGGGTTGAGGGTTTATGGTCATGTTGATTAAAGTCAAATATACTTTAGTTAAGAGTGAAGTTGCGATAGATCCTGCACAAAATCGAGTGTGGTCACAACTATTTTTTTGTCCATACTGCCCAATCAAGAACAGATAGAATGGATCTGACAAACGGTAAGCATCCCTGGCAAATACGGATAGAACTCTCGCAGAACAGAACGGGCAATTTTAGACTTCCGAATCTCTAAAAATGGGTATATTGAACTTGCATATTTTGAAAGGTTTAAAAATGGGTTGCCGATCATTCACTTAACAAAACGATGTTAATATGAAAGGGAAAAAAGGATTATTTGGCTCCGCTCTCCTTCCAAACCAGGAAGGATCCATTTCAACAAGGATTCTGCACGTCGTTTTTCTGGCCGTCCTGGCGGGGTTGAGCTCCTGCAATCCTAAACCTGAATCAATCCAGGTTGGGGAAAATGATATTGGAGGTGTAATCACCGGCCAAAATGGGCCTGAAGCAGGAGTTTGGGTGATCGCTGAAACACATGATCTGCCCACCCGGTTTGCCAAGATCGTGGTAACCGATGACAATGGCCGCTATTTGATTCCCGGGCTTCCAACTGCAAATTACTCCGTTTGGGTACGGGGCTATGGACTGGTGGATTCCCCAAAAAAGGAATCCAAACCGGGCAGCACAATAAACCTGGATGCTGTGGTCGCGCCAAACCCGCACGCTGCCGCCGAATACTATCCGGCGGGGTACTGGTTTTCCCTTCTCCATGCGCCGGACAAAAGCAAGTTTCCGGGGACAGGTCCGGCAGGAAATGGCATCTCTCCAAACATTAAAACGCAAGCGGACTTTTTGAGGAGTATAAAATCAGGCACCTGTCTGGCCTGTCATCAATTGGGTAGCAAAGGAACGAGGGAGTTTCAATCTTCCCTTGGAAAATTCAATTCCTCGGCAGACGCCTGGGAACGCCGTTTACAATCGGGACAAGCCGGTGGGAATATGATTTCCGCATTGCATGAGATCGGACGTGAGGAAGTATTAAAGATGTTCGCCGACTGGACCGATCGGATTAAAGAGGGTGAAGTGCCACAGGCGCCGCCCCGGCCGCAGGGTTTGGAGAGAAACGTTGTCATCACGCAATGGGACTGGGCCGACCCTAAAGCCTATCTCCACGATCTCGTTTCTACAGATCGGAGGAAGCCAACGGTAAACGCCAACGGTTCTCTCTATGGTGCGTTGGAAGTCAGTGCCGATTATCTGGCTGTTCTGGATCCGGTGAAGAACATCACCAGTCAGGTAGCGTTGACCGTGCGGGATCCCAAGACGAAATCTTCCTCAGGGGAAATGCTACAACCTTCGCCGTATTGGGGCGATGAGGCTCCGTGGAATAGTAAGACCAATGTTCACAATCCGATGTTCGATGCCAAGGGAAGGGTTTGGATTACCGCCACGGTGCGTCCGCCCGATAATCCGGCCTTCTGTAAAGAAGGATCGGACCTAACGTCGGCGAAGTTGTTCCCGTTGGAAAAGTCCTATCGTCAGCTTGGGTATTATAATCCGGACACGAAGAAGTATACACACATCAGCACCTGCTTCAGTACACACCACCTGATGTTTGCCGAAGATGAAAACAATACACTATGGACAAGCGGTGGTGGCGATGTCATCGGATGGTTGAACACCAAAAAGTATGAGGAGACCGGAGACGAGAAAGCTTCGCAAGGCTGGACGGCGCTCATCCTGGATACCAATGGAAATGGCAAGAGGGACAACTATGTAGAGCCCGATGCGCCGCTTGATCCGAAGTTGGACAAGCGGATTGCGAAAGGGCTTTATGCTGTTTCGCCCGCGGCCGACAGTTCGGTATGGGGATCTTCATTGGGATATCCCGGTGCGCTTATCCGTCTCGATCCAGGACCCAATCCCCCCGCAACAGCGCTGACGGAATATTTCGAACTGCCGTTGAATGATAAAGGTGAACCGGTGGAAGGATTTTCGCCCCGCGGTATGGATGTTGACAGGCACGGTGTGGCCTGGGTTGCATTGGCAAGCGGGCACATGGCAAGCTTCGACCGCCGGAAGTGCAAATCGCCACTCAATGGTCCGAAAGCAACAGGCCAGCATTGTCCCGAAGGCTGGACGTTCTATACCGAACCCTTGCCCCAGCTTCAGGGATTAAAAGAATCCGGAAGTGCTGAAGCAAGTTATTATACCTGGGTGGATCAGTTTAACACATTTGGATTAGGAGAGAATATCCCCATCAATACGGGAAATGAATCGGAAGGGCTGCTGGCACTTAAAGATGGAAAATGGGTTGTTCTCCGGGTTCCCTATCCTATGGGATTTTATACCAAATGGATGGATGGCAGAATCGATGACCCGACGGCAGGCTGGAAGGGAAGGGGGCTGTGGGCAACCGTGAGTACCCGCGCGCCTTTTCACATGGAAGGCGGGAAAGGGACGACGAGCAAGGTGTTCAAGTTCCAGCTTCGGCCTGATCCGTTGGCGAGGTAGTGTCTGAACTGTGATTCTTGGGATTATAATGATTTGTATGATCAGAGCATTGTTGTCTGAACTGTGATTCTTGTGATTATAATGATTTGTATGATCAGAGCATCAAGTACAAATAACGGCCGCCATTTTATTTGGGTCTCCAATTGTGTCCTTTGTCCTTTACTACCGATCACCGATTACAATGGTATCGAAGCTAACTAATAATGAAAAACTCCTTAATAGCAATACTTATTCTCCTGTCAACCTCCTGCACGATATCGCCTGTTGGGAGTGACACCGTCGCGTGGCCCCTGAAACAGAGTGCCAATGGCAGATACCTGGTGGATCAGAATAACAAGCCGTTCCTCATCAACGGGGACTCTCCACAAAGGCTGATGGGATCCCTTTCCGAGGCCGACGCGGAGAGCTATTTTGTCAATCGTGAGAAGTATGGAATTAATGCCGTCTGGGTTCACCTCTACACGTCATGGGGACCTAAAGTGAACGGTGATCCGTTTACGAATGGGTCCGACATCTCGACCCCCAATGGAGCATACTTCGCACATGTTGATCGGTTTCTCAATTTAGCGAAGCGGCATGGTATCGTGGTTTTTTTGGGTATACCCGGAATAAATGGCCTTTACAATCCGAATGTTGACGGCTATGCAAACCAAGGTGCAAAAAAATCATACCATTTCGGTCGTTATCTCGGCAACAGGTATAAGAACCAGGGTAACATTGTCTGGACGATCGGCAATGACTATAAGCAATACGTCAATGACTCGATCGACTCTGTTGTGAGACGCGCGGCCGATGGCATCAAAGAGACTGATACCGGCAATCATCCGATAACAATCGAACTCTACCCAACGCCAAATACCTCAGCGGATGGGACGAAATGGATTCCTTATATCGATATCAATCTTGCCTACAGCTATGGGCCAACGTACAATGTTGTGAAAAGGGCTTACAACCAGAACAAAGGTCCTGTAGTATTTTTTGAGGGCGTATAT
>DATHFS010000667.1:0-7245 GCA_035317975.1 Cyclobacteriaceae bacterium
ATCGTACTTACCATACACGACAGCAAAACTCATATCAACTACCTATTGCAAATTGGTGCTCATGCATTCTTATCGAAAAAGGCAGAGCCTGCAGAACTGGAAAGGGCTATTAATTCAGTCATCGAAAAGGGAATCTACCGAAATGAGATGATGAATGGGGCGATTAAGCAACAGGAATCGTTCCGGGGGCGACCTCCGCGTTTCCCGAATGGGAAGGTCGAACTTTCGAACCGCGAACAGGTTGTTATCCGCTTAGTTTGCAAGCAATTCACCAACCGGCAGATTGCCAGTGAACTGTCGCTGAGCGAAAACACAATCCGAAATCACAAAGTTAGGATCATGCGAAAAACTGGCACCAAAAACACCGCCGGCCTTGTTCACTTTGCGTGTGAAAATGGCCTCATCATAACTCCAGAGGAACCAGGTTAGTACTTTTATACTAACTCCTGCATTTGTCTTTGTAGCGGGAATAAGGTTAATTCCAGAATCTTCATTTCAAATCACATCGTGTTATGAAATTGTTACGCAGTGGTGCCTTTGCGAGAATACTGGTCGTATTCCAGCTTTTGGTCTTCCTCGAATCAGTTTTTCTTCCTGACTACGCCTTTGCTTTAACCAGTGGAGTGCACCAACCCGAATACACATCCTACGAGGACAGTGGTTCAACGGATATCGTTAACCTGGCCACCGGCGATATGACATTAAACTTGCCGATCCTTGATGTCCCGGGTCCGGAAGGCAACTTCGCCATGCCACTCAGCTATCACGCAGGTATTAACCCGGAGCAGGAAGCATCGTGGGTGGGACTGGGATGGAACATGAATGCCGGTGCCATTCTCCGAACAGTGAATCAATATCCCGATGATGCCTCGAATGAACCAGACTACGTCACGGTTCAAGACTTGACCGGTCTGAGCGGATGGAACCGCGTGACCAACCTCCCGTTTCGCGACGATTGGAACTCCCAGACGGGCTACCATGGAAACATTAATTTGTTGGATATTATCGAAGTCGATTGGGGCAGCCGCACAAGCGTGGGTATTGTCGGAATTCACGTCGGCGATGGACAGGGAACGTACTTTGATCCTCTTCAGTTTTGTATGGCTGTCATCACTGTTGTGTCGTTCGGTGTGGGGGGTGCAGCATCGACAGGCGCGTCGGTGGCAAAGGCCGCCGCTATTCAGGTGGCAGAATCTGCCGCCGTTTCCTTTTCTATGCCCATCCAGACGCCTTCCGCCCCTACGGCTGGAAAGTGGCAATACAGTAAATCAACCAGTGTGGAAGTCAACAGACTTCTTATGTTGAGTACCGGTATCATCAGCCGGAAGAAGTCGTACAGGATCTGGCTCAATCAGACAAAACTCGAGAATATGTATGGGATACTGTATTTCGGCGACGTGGCTGTCGATAATGCAATGGATTTCAGTGGGAATGGACAGGTCGATACACTCATTGTTAATGGTGTTCAAACGACTAACAAGGTCTACGCGAGATCTAGTGCATCGGCAATGAAGGGATCGGTGAGTGATATTAACTCTGTAATAGATGACGGAACTCCATATGGCCTGCAAAAGTCGCCGGCACTTCTGGCGGCGGACTCATACACAGTCAATGCATCGAAGGTGAGCGGCTCTATAGTCCCGTATCGGCTCGAAACCGGGTCGGTCGCCGTTCCCCATGAAATGACAACCTATCACGAGCGCTATGCGCCCGTGACATTCGGAAACTACAAGGTTCCATTTGTTTATACAGGAAGCCTCTGGAATGGATATGCCTACCACGCTGGGGCATCGTCTGCCGCTCCCACCGATCCTGCCTTTTACTATGGTCTGAATGGAACACCTAAGGCTTGGTATTCAAAAAGCAGCGTACGGATGTCGTTAACGGATTATACATTCACTACTGGACAAAGGATTCGCTCGGACATTGATGCAGTCAAGAAGATTCCACAAGCCAATCACGTAGAATGGTATTCCAACGCCGACATCCGCAATGTGCTGACGGCAACCTCGAATGCAGCACCTGGCAACTTCCTGGACTTCTTACCAGCAGACTTAGGCACACCCGCGTACAATACGACGTCAAAGAGGTATCTTTTCCGGTCCAATTATCCGACAGGTACTCCATCTTTCCCGTCGACATATACGACCTCGATGCCCAACTTTTCATGGCAGATCCCGATTTCGGACGCCAATGTGTTAAGCCAGTTAACACAACTGAAAACTCAAAATTCCAATGCTACCTACCAGCTTACCTATTGGGCATCGGCCCCGACCTATAACACCGTTACCGTCACGATCGCCAGTACTAATTCTACCTCGATTACGATTTTCAGCGTTCCAGAATTAGTCGCTTACCTAGGGACAAAGATCGACCTTTCTCTCGTCTTTTACCCTCCTGCCCAAACTATACCTATCCCACAAATCCAAAAAGGTATTGGCGGATATAGTATCACATCGGCAGACGGAACCACGTATCACTTTGCTCTGCCGATTTATAACTATGAGAACAAGTCCGAAATTATCAATGCATTCGATGCAAGCAAACGGGCCATTCTCACTCGCAACTCACCGTTTGCCAACACCTGGTTGCTTACAACGGTTACCGGACCTGACTATGTGGACAAGAACGCCAATGGCCTGGCGGACGATGAGGACTGGGGATATTGGGTGAGAATGCACTATGGTAAACAATACGATAATTTCCTCTGGCGTACTCCTTACACGAGCGATATGCTTGACAAGACGGGCTCATTCAGGAGTTATGAGCAAGGCAAGAGACAGACCTATTATCTCAATTGCATTGAAACACGTTCGCATGTCGCACTCTTTATGAAAAGTGCCCGGCTAGACGGGAAAGACGCGACACAAGGCAACGCACCACTTGAGTTGGATGAGATTTGTGTGCTGAGAAAGGAAATCTACAACGCGGTCAAGACAACAGCTACCAATTACATTGACAACATCGATAATCTCTGTTCAGCGTCTCAGTTCCTCGCAGAAAGGGATAAGATCAACCGGAATTGCGTCAAGCGAATTCTGTTTACGTATGGATACGATCTGTGTAAAGGGACCCCAAATGCCATAGGAGCAAATAACACGCAGAAGGCAAAGTTGACGCTCCGTAGCATCTCTGTACGAGGCCGGTACGACCTTAAACTGATTCCTGATTATAAATTTGAGTATGCCAACAACCCTGATTATGGAGGAACAAAATGGGATGGCTGGGGGATGTATAGCGCTGTGGGTACATCAGACCCAGCCTCACATGGTACCGCGGATCCGACCGGTTCGTCAGGCGCCGCCTGGTCCCTGACAAAAATGACGACTCCAATAGGCGGAGAGATTTCATTCAACTATGAGAGAGACACTTATGCCTCAATTTCGGGGGTGGTACCAAAGATCTCTGGTTATTTCAATAAAAAAAACTACGATGTAATACTTAGAGCGGGAGAGCAATTCAATTCAATTGAGATACCCAATCCGTATGATTTCGCAATTAATGACGTCGTAACTATTTCGGGCACTGTTGGTTACACGTGTCCTAGCGGCTCCGCTATAGACAAACCGTATTCAGGAACCTATTCCATTTCGGCAATTAGCCTGGCCTCTAACACTGTTACCCTCAACGCAGATTTCATGGGTATTAATTCCTGTGGCGGCATTGGTTACGGTAGCCCTGTCCATTTTACGTACAACACCGGAAGCATTATCAAGGATGCAGTCGCCAAAAGTGGAGGAAATCTCAGGGTAGGCTCAATCGTCATGAAAGACGAATTCGGAAAAGTTAACAAATTGCGATACCTATACACTCTCGACAATGGATCGAGTTCGGGAGTAGTTTCCTACGAGCCGGAATACATTTCTAATCCCGGGTCCCTTCCACCGTTTTATAAATACCTTAAGTTCCCGCAAACCCCAGTTATCTATTCCAAGGTTTCGGTACTCAGCGGGAAGCTTACAACCGACGCCGACTACGCCTCGAAGCAGGTTCTTGAGTTCGAAACTCCAAATCAGAATATGGTTACTGTGGCATCTGACGATAAGGGGACGCAAAATGTTATACTGGGACCCAACCCCAGTGAAATTTTGTGGTGCCTCCATACTTTTCATCGTATCGAGGACCGTACAATGAGGATCGGCAAGCTGAATGCGGTAACGATCTATGACAACGCATCCAATATTATATCTCAAAGTAAAATGGTCTACACTGATCGCATTGACAACGGCATCAGTTATTATCAAGGCGTTTTTTCCGAGGGCACGTTGCTGATGGAAGTAACAACAGATCCTGCCGCGTACTACCAGGCAAAAGTTTACAATATTACTCGCACTACCGCCTTTACCTATCCCTATACGCTCAAGAAAGTCATCAATACAAAGGATGGGTTGAGTTCGACGAGTGAGAATCTGACATGGGACCTTTACACCGGGGCGATCACACAAAAGCTGGATAAGAGCAGCTTGGGCGTGTACCTGAAGACGGTGGTTAAGCCGGCCTATACAGCCTACATTGAAATGGGGCCCAAAGCGTTGAACCCGGCTAACAGGAATATGCTTTCCCAGGTGGCCGCCACCTACATCTATAGGACGGATCCGACCGGCAAGGTGCTCGGCCTGGTTAGCGGAGAAGCACAAACCTGGAGCAAAACCTGGACTGGATACAGATTTTGGGATGCGAATGCGTCTGCATTTTCAAACGTATCGTCACCCCCGGAGATTTGGCGCAAAGGACCAACGTATGGATGGGGAGGAACCTATTCCCGAATTCAACCGGAAGGAACGCAGCAATTCTCTACCAGCGATGAGTTCAGCTTTTCAGGTGGAGCAAACACGAATTGGATTTACCAGGGTGAAACCGCGCTATATGACCGGTATGGAATGCCGTTGCAATCGAACAATGAGAGTGCGCTGAACCCGGTTTATTCAGCGACAAAAATGGGATATGGCGACAAGGTAATTGTGGCGAGCGCAACAAACGCCAAGCATTCAGAAATTGCCTTCAGCAGCGCGGAAGATCAAGATACCTCTGCACCAGGATACTTTGGAGGAGAAATCGCTGTGAATATTGGCGGTACACCCACTGTTGTGCATAAATCAGCAGGTCAGGATGCTCATACGGGGGACTGTGCGCTTTCTCTCACCTCGGGGAACGGATTCGTCTATATGCCATTGAGCCTTACCTCCAACCGTTCCTATAGGGCCAGTGTTTGGTCAAACTCAGCCACGAATGCAAGAATCTATTTTAAGATTAACGGGGCGGAGACAGTGTCGTCACCGACGGCGGTTAGCGTGCCGGGAAAAGCAGGCTGGTATCTCCTCAACCTGGATATTCCCGTTGGCGCCACGGCAATGCCATTTGAAGTAGGTGTGCGATCAGCCAGCGGCACGATTTACTTTGACGACTTTCGATTCCAGCCTGCTGATGCAATCATGACATGTTACGTAAACCCACCGTTAAGCTATGATTTCAAGGCGTCGCCTGCTCCACAGGAATCAGCATTCACTTACATCCTCGACAACGATAACCGTTATACGAAGTATGAAACTTCCCCTGATGGGCTAATCAAGAGAGTTTACCGGGAATCCACGACATCGTCAAGCCCGGGTGAAAAGCAGGTTTCCGAGACGAAGAGCGACTATCGAAGATTTCACATAAATCAATGATTCAAATAACTCCGTTGAATTAAACCTGTCAATCATGCAACTGAGCAAACTGGCATTTTTCCTCTCCGTTGTCGTCAATCTTGCAACTGCAACTTTTTCATTCGGGCAAAGTGGCCATGTTTACCAATCGGTTCCCGGCCCAATTTGCTCCGGCGTAGCCACCCAGTTTTATTATATGGGGAATTGCTCCTCAGCGAGCCTTTCCTGGCAGGCCACTGGAGGCGGTGTCGTTTCAGGCAGCGGGCAAATGGTCAATGTCACCTGGCCGTCGGCGGCTACGGGAGTTAACGTGATCGCCCACTGCAACTCTAATCTTTCATACACCGGTTCATTGGCCTCTGCGGTCAACGTAACTGCCTCCGGTGGAACTGCCACGGTAGGCATTAGCGGCCCGTCCTCCGTTTGTGCAGGAACGAATGTCACGTACTACGTTTCAAGTAGCACCAATGGTGGAAGTTCTCCGACCTTTGCATGGAAGGTTACCACCTCTTCAGGAACAACTACTGTACAAAATGGAAGCAGTTCTTCCTATTCAACAAGCACCTTGGCCAATGGAAGCGTCGTTTTCGTTCAAATGACTTCCAGCATAACCTGCATCTCAAACTTTCCGAACAGCAATTCGATTAGCGTTTCCGTGACGCAGCCTGACCCAGTCTCCGTGAGGATATCGGATCCCGGCCCATTTTGCAATAATATCAACGGAAATGTTCAGTTTACAGCCTTTCCGGTCAATGGCGGGAGCAGTCCATCCTATGTCTGGTACAGAGGGTTAAACGGGGGGGGCGTAAATATGAACGATAATCAGTCTACTACCCCCGGCGTTTACTGGCCTCACTATACGCTCCAGGCGGGTGAAAAGATTTCTTGCCTACTCACTCCGACCCCGGGTTGCAATACCGGAAATGCGCCTTCAACCAATACAGTAACTATTCAAATCATAACGCCCACAACTCCAGTGGCTAACATTAACTATCAGGGTCCGAATGTGTGCGCAGGTCAGACAACCTTCACGGTAAGTCCGGGGGGCGCCTACTCGCTCAATGCCCCGTTTACCTGGACAATCAATGGGAACGTACAGCCGGGCAATACATCGTCGTTTCAGCCTTTGGCTGGTCAATTGCCCGCCGGCTCCCAAACGATCGGCGTCTCATCTGCAGCATCAGGGACGTGTATCAGTCCAAACTCGGCGAGTGGCAGCCTGCCGGTTACGGTGAAGGGGGTCCCAATTGCGTCGGCTTCGGATCAAACCATTTGCTCTGGTTCAAGCACTTCAGTCTTCATTTCCAATCCGAATAATGTCCCCGGCACGGTGTTTAACTGGACTGCTACCCCGGTCAACAACGTGACGGGTTATTCAAACAGCGGCGGTTCGACAATCAGCCAGATTCTGAGCGTGGCCGATGGAGTAAGTCAGGGCAAGGTCAAGTACACCATTACTCCGTCGGTACCCTCAGGATGCACCGGCGCAACGATCGATGTGTTTGTCACAGTGAACCCGACACCACAAATAACCAATACCTCTACCCAACTTCAAGTGACCGTCTGCAGCGGAGTCACACTTAATTTTACTCCGACAATC
>DATHFS010000668.1:0-10264 GCA_035317975.1 Cyclobacteriaceae bacterium
TGGCAGGAGGGAATTTTGAGCAGATAGACTCTCTCGAATTGAACAAACTAACTTATTTAAACCTGGCATTTGGCAACCCCGATCAGGATGGCAATCTCATTTTCGACGACAATTACAACATCACATCCGTTGTAAGAAAAGGTCATGATGCGGGGCTCAAAGTATTTATCTCATTAGGAGGAGGAGGCAAGCCGGATACGGCCATCTGGAAATCGGTATTGCTGCCGGGAAATACCTCGGAATTTGTTGCAAAACTCATGGACTACGTCGAACGGAATAATCTGGACGGTATAGATGTGGATATTGAAGGGAACCTTTTGCCAACGATCCTGGAAACCTACAATCCATTTGTTGTTGAGCTGCGGCAGGCCTTACATGCAAAAGGGAAAGGCATCACCGCGGCGTTGGGGGGTACAACCATACACGAATCCGTCAGCCAGGACGCCCTTAACGCGTATGATTTTATCAATGTCATGGTTTATGACAAGACTGGAATATGGAGGCCAGATGTTATTGGGCCACATTCACCGTATTCATTTGCCGAAGAAGCGATCAAGTTTTGGACTGTGGACAAAAAAATACCCGCGTCCCGGATAACGCTCGGTGTGCCATTTTATGGATTTGATTTTACTCCCCCGGCCCGATACATTGATTACAAAGAAATAATTTCGAGCGATCATTCCCTTGCCTACACGGATTCAACCGGCATGCGTTACTATAACGGAATACCTACGATCGTTAAGAAAACCGAACTGGCGAAGAAGACGTTGGGCGGAATTATGATCTGGGAACTTTCATCGGATGTGCATGGCGACCTGTCTTTGCTTCGTGCCCTGGATCAGACCATCAAGGCTGAGAACTGCGACGTATCCACATTTTACGAAGACGCCGATGGCGATGGCCTTGGGGATCTCAGCAAGCCGGTAAATGCATGTGAAGCACCGAAGGGGTATGTGGCTAATTCGCGTGACACGGATGACGGGAATAAGAAGGTGCCTAAAAACTAGTTTCTACAAAGACAACCCAATGTTTTGCTAAATCATGTTTGATATAGTCCATCAGATTGATCAATGATAGGGCCGTTACTGTTTCGGGAATTTGCCCAAAAAGACGGGTTGTTCGCACTCAAATAATTCTTATAATATGACGGAAAAAGTTGTGGGATTAACCTGAATCGGATATTTTTATAGGTTATGCCAGCCATTTTAAATCACAAAACTCGTGAGAGGGAAACCCAGTATGCGGAAAGCAGCAGTTGTTTTTGTGTTAACGATTATCTTTTCGGCCATTTTCGGCCTTTTCTGGTACCAGGAAATCCAATACTTGCTACCCACTCCGGTTCCCGAAAATTATAGAGTGGTTCGACCACATGAGGTGATACGATTTGATTCAGTCCTCATTCCTCAGCAATACGCCAGACCCAAATTACTGCATTTTTTCAATCCCGATTGTCCTTGCTCGCGGTTCAATCTTGCTCATTTTCGGTCCCTCTCGGAAGAATACGGAAAGCGGATTGATTTCTACGTTGTCGTTGCAGCTAAGAAAAAGGCTTCCTCAGCAAAAAAACTGATCGGAAAAAATGTTACGATAGTAATTGATGAAGATCAAAAGTTGGCCGTTGCTTGCGGTGTTTATTCCACCCCCCAGGCTGCCATCATCCAGGCGAGTAATCAATTATATTTCAGAGGGAACTTTAACCGCTCGAGGTACTGTGTTGATAAAAACAGCAATTTCGTTCAGATGGCGTTGGATTCCCTGATCGCCGGAAAACGTCCTCCTCACTTTATCGAATTGGCCACGCAATCCTATGGATGCCGCATTCCGCGGGAAAACGCTATCGTAACTGTACAATGAAAATAAACGGTTTAGCCACGAACTCCCAACCGTTGACTGATTCAGAGCTCGGGGAGCTCAATCATGAAATAAACCAGAATGCAGATCGGGTGACCGAACCCTTGTTGGCGCTGATGTTT
The DNA here is from genome assembly GCA_035317975.1 of Cyclobacteriaceae bacterium. GTDB lineage: Bacteria > Bacteroidota > Bacteroidia > Cytophagales > Cyclobacteriaceae > ELB16-189. The sequence continues at coordinate 1,974 of DATHFS010000668.1, forward strand.
TTGTTCGGAATTTTCATTGCCTTTTTTTATGACACGTGGCTGGTGGGCTTCGGCGTTGGGAGCCTATGCCTGCTCGCTTATTTTACGACGAAACGACTTCTCCCGGAATCCAATCTGTATCAATACGTCCTCAGCGCGGTTTCAGCCATTTTTGCCGCTCAATATATTTACCAGTTGCACGGTATGGCCGAAATGCATTTTTGGGTATTCATCAGCTCAACGATACTTATCATCTACCAGAACTGGAAACTTCAATTGCCGTTGATCCTGATTGTGATCATTCACCACGGCACCTTTGCCTATTTGCAGTACATCGGGTATAAGGAGGTTTATTTCACCCAGTTGGCCTACATGGACCTGACTACCTTTCTGTTTCACGGGGTTTTGGCCTCCTGTGTCTGTCTCGTTTCCGCCTATTGGGGACACCTTGTTCATCAGCGCACTATCCAGGATGCCTTACACTACAAAACGCTGTCAGGACTGAAGTCCGAACTTCAGCACACAGCCAATAGAATGAATGATCTGAACAAGGACCTTATGGCCGTGAATGGTGAAATTCAAAACAAAAATGAAGAATTGAAGGCTTCTGAAGAAGAGCTTATGACCTCGCAGGAGGCACTTCAGCAAATAAATGCAAACTTGAATAATCTCGTGATGCAAAGAACTCAAATTCTGTTAAACCAGAACAAAGCGTTAACAAATCATGCTTATACCAATGCTCATAAAGTCAGGAGTCCCCTGGCCCGGATTCTTGGCCTGGTGAACCTGATCCATCAGGAGATTGAGCTTGAGGAACACGGGAAAGATTTACTATATCACCTCAATCTATCGGCCAATGAGTTGGACGATGTCCTCAGAGAAGTAAGGATTGAACTAGACAAAGCCGAGTTTAAAGAATAAAGAGCGTGATAATCGGGTGAGCGGATGGTAGGACAGCTATTCGTACAAAACTGAAATCAGTGTGCGGAATGCAAGCAACGGGTTAGTCAATTGCAACTAATTTGGCTAATTTGATTTGTAGTCCCGCCCAGAATCGAACTGGGATCAAAAGTTTAGGAAACTTCTATTCTATCCGTTGAACTACGGGACCAGGGCGGCAAAGTTAGAAAAATATTCTGCTTCCAAAGGGCCAGACTTACCGGGAACTGGACTGAATCGGATAAATTTGGTAACTAACAAAAAAATCACTCCCATGGTACGTCCGATCGTATTTTGCCTCATCGCACTCTCTTTTGGCGCTATCGCCCAAAAGAGAGATGTCGATCCGAAATGGATCCCCCTTTTCAACGGGAAGGATTTAAACGACTGGACAATAAAGATAGCCGGGTATCTTCCCGGTGAGAATTATGGCAACACATTTCGCGTAGCCGATGGAAAAATACAGGTGAACTATAGCGAGTATGAAAACTTTAACGACCGGTTCGGTCATATTTTCTACAAACAACCCTTTTCATCTTACCTGCTGGCGATAGAGTACCGGTTCACCGGCGAGCAGGCAAAAGGCGGTCCCGGATGGGCATTTCGAAACAGCGGTGCCATGATTCATTGCCAGTCCCCTGAATCGATGGGACTAAAGCAGGATTTTCCCATTTCGATCGAAGTGCAGTTGCTGGGGGGTAACGGAAAAGATGAACGCCATACGGCCAACCTTTGTACCCCCGGCACCAACGTGGTATTCGACGGAAAACTCTTTACCAATCATTGTATTGATTCCAAATCAAAAACGTATCACGGAGACCAATGGGTGAGCGTAACGGTCCTGGTGCTCGGTGATTCTATCGTCAAACACATGGTAGAAGGCGACACGGTACTGGTTTATGAAAAACCTCAGATCGGAGATGGAAACGTTTCAAATTATGATCCCAAGGAAAAAGTGGACGGCCAACTGCTAAAAAAAGGGTACATCTCCCTGCAAAGCGAGAGCCATCCCGTCGAGTTTAGAAAAGTAGAACTCTTCGATCTCGAACCCTACGTACATGATACTAAGAAGCTGAACCGCATATTGACAAAATTGAGGCACCAATGAAATAGAGACTTTTTTCCCGCAGACCTGTCCGACGAAGCCTTGGCGAAGTCGGATCGCGCAGATAAACGCTGATTAATCGCTGAAATTCGATAATAATTAAGTAAAATCAAGAAATAATGTAATAGTTAAGGGTAACGCTTCAGCGAGATCTGCGGAATCTGCGGGAAACAAATCTGTTTAGAAAGTCGTTACTTAATCGTAAATTAAAAATCCAATTAACATGCATAGCGAAGGAGATTTCAAAAAGGATGGTGCAGGTGCGTTTCATGAAAAGCATTCTCTCTCGATCCGGATATGGCATTGGACTACCTTTATTACTATAGCTTCTTCCCTGGTTCTTGTACTTCTGGGCTCTACGATGTTCAGGACCGGGGACAATGTCAGCTTAGTCCAGGAGCAATTGGAAAGAAAAGGCGCAGTCGTTACAAAGGATCAGGCATGGTCTGTAGCGCATGAGTACAGTGATAAACTATGGATGGCGCACAAATGGGTTGGTTATGGTTTGTGCTTTTTACTCTTCAGCCGGTTCATTATTGAATTAGCGCAGCCGGGCGAAGAGAAATTGAAACTAAAGATCAAACGTGCGATGGGCTTTAAGGCCACTACACCGGCAGAAAAAGACGAACGAAGACATTACCTCATTGTACGAGAAGGGTACCTCGTTTTTTATTTATTGTTTTTGGTAATGGGGCTCACCGGGTTGGGTCTGGCCTTTGAACATTCCCCTGTCTTGAAAGATATTCAGGATCCGATAAAAGAGGTGCATAGCATTGTACAGTACCTGATCTATACCTACATCCTGGTGCATTTGATTGGCGTAGTTCGGGCTGACATTGGAAAATACCAGGGCATTGTTTCCGGAATGATCCATGGGAAAAAATGAGCCTGCCCGATTCACCAAAAAAAATGAGGCCTCCGGGAGTGGTCGATTTGTTTGATAATAGCTATAATATCTTCTTCCCCTAATGCAGGTTCGGCTTGCTGGAAGGTCTCGAATGCTACTTCACCCAGAGGGGTTGTCAATCCTTCCGCTTTCGCCAGGCGCAGATCCTTTGCAATATGCTTCAGTGCAAACGCCGCCTGGTAGTTATTTTTGATAATGGCATCGCCTTTTATTTTAGTGAAGACATTGCCCAGTGCACTGCTATTGACCAGGGTAATGAAATCTTCCGGGCTGATCTTATTCTGCCGGGCGAAAACAACGGCTTCTGCCAGGCCCTGTGCATGAAATCCGAGCAGGGTGTTCATGGCCAACTTGGCGGCATTGCCGGCACCCGTAGCACCCACCCGCATGGCTAACTTGCCGAGCCGCTCCAATATCGGTTTTACCTTTTGAAATAGTTTTTCTTCACCTCCCGCCATGATCACCAATTGTCCCTCCTCCGCTTGTTTTACGCTTCCCGATACAGGCGCATCGATGTAATGGTTACTTCTATCCTCGCATAGCGAGCCCATTTCTTTGCTTATCCCCGGGGAAACCGTACTCATATTAATGACAATCTTATCCTCGACTTTTGCGCTGAGCAGGCCCTGATCGCCGGTAAAAATTTCCCTGACCGCCTGGTCGTCTGAAACCATGATGATCACTACATCCGATTGCTGTAACAATTCGGCAGGGGAAGATACCGCCGTGGCCCCCCGTGCTTTCAATGCTTCTTCTTTTTCCTTGCTGCGATTGAAAACACCTACTCCATACCCCGCTTTAATCAGTTGTTGCGACATTGGGATGCCCATTTTCCCAAGGCCAATCCATCCTATTTTAGTCGTACTCATTACTTTATTTTTTCTAATCCGATAAAATAAGACCGTGCACAGAAATCCATGCACGGTCTACCCAACCCCTCTACCTACTCTAAACTCGATACAGACATAGCAGTCTCCACTAGTTCCAGCGACGAAAGGTGGCCATCGATCTGAACCAATTCGTCATTCTCCAACTTCATATCAGCGGCTTTCGCATTCATTATGGCCTGCTCCGCATTCCGGGCACCGGCTAAGGCTATTGTAATTCCCGGCTGTTCTGTCGTCCATCGCAGCACAAGCTGACTAAGCGTTACCTTTTTGTTGTCTGCAATGGGTTTGATCTTTTGCAGGAAGGTATTGGTGCGACTAATATTTTCGTCCGTAAAGAAATGAAGATCTGCGCGATGATCCCCTTTCTCAAACGCATAGCCCGGTTTCATCTTCCCCGTCAGCAATCCGCGCTCCATGGGACTATAAGCAAGAATCGCTTTATTGTTTGCGATACAATACGGAACAACATCAAGCTCGATGCCCAGGTTCACCATACTATATGGTACCTGGTTGGACACGATGTGTACATACTTTCCGGCTTCTTCCAGTTGCTCAACATTATAATTGCTCACGCCGGCATACCGTACTTTGCCTTGCTTGATCAGGGTGGCAACCGCATCCATCGATTCGGCGATGGGCGTAGTGGAATCGGGCCAATGTATCTGATACAGGTCGATATAATCTGTTCTCAGCCTGCGCAGACTATCTTCACACTCTTTAATAATACTGTCCCGTCCGGCATATTTATAGATGTCGATGTCTTTTCCCTGGTTATTCTTACTCCTGACGTCGAAATTACCTTTTGCCAGGTCCCATCGCATTCCATATTTTGTAAGGAGCTGAACTTTGTCGCGCGGGATATTTTTTATAGCCTCTCCAACAATTTCTTCGCTTGTTCCCTGACCGTAAATGGGTGCTGTATCAACTGAAGTTACGCCCAGGTCATAAGCAGCCCGGATAGCTTCGACAGCGTCCTTTCTTTCCGTGTGTCCCCACATCCAACCTCCGGCAGCCCAAGCCCCGAACGTTATAACCGATAATTTGAGATCGGACCCTCCGATTTTTCTGTACTCCATACCTTTAAATGATTAAGTGTGATAATTTTGCTACTGTTCTATTCCTTCTTTTTACTCTTTCGCACGATCGCTACCTCCTCTGCTTTAACGACGCCGGCCTTATTGCCAAAATTATTCCGTACATACGTTAGCACATCGGCAACTTCCGTATCGGTCAGATAGTCGAATGCAGGCATCGGGTTATCATACCGTTCGCCATCGATCTCAACATCCTTTAATCCGTTGAGAATAATATTGATCAACTTCGTTTTATCGCCAAGCACAAAACTTGTCTTTATTAAAGGAGGCGCCAGATTCGGAACCCCGCTGGCGTCGGCCTGGTGGCAGGCCAGGCATGTATTTTCAAAAACAGCCTTTCCCCGTGCAATAGACGACTGAAGGTCAGTTCGCTTTTGACCCATCGTTATTACGCTAATGGAGCACATTACGGCAATAGCAACTAATTTTAACATCGTGATTTTGTTTGTGTTTACAGGAAGTTTTACTTGCCGCGGTATGTTATTTTATAGATTGTGCCTTTCACATCATCGGAAACATAGAGTGCACCATCGGGACCTTCGGCAAGACCACAAGGCCGGTGTTGAGCCTGTCCCGGTGATTGAATGTTCTGTGTCCCGGCAAAATTGTCGGCAAAGATCTCCCACTCACCCGAAGGTTTGCCATCCCGGAAAGGAACGAAGGCTACAAAATATCCTTTTTGCGGTTCGGGAGCCCTGTTCCATGATCCGTGAAAAGCAATGAAGGCTCCGTTCCGGTATCGTTCCGGAAACAAATGTCCCGTGTAGAATAGTAATCCATTGGGAGCCATGTGTCCGGGAAAAGCCACTGTCGGGTCAATGACGTTGTCGCCTCCTGTTTTCTTGCCATCGCCCCCATATTCGGGTGCTAGAATTTTCTTCTTCTGAAATTGATCATAGTAAACATAGGGCCACCCGCAATTATCTCCCGGCTTGATGGCATACATGGTTTCGGCAGGTAGTTCGGCGCTTTGTTTGGCATCGAACAATTCGGGATACAACTGGAAAAGCTGGTCTCTCCCATGCTGCATGACAAATAGCTGATCATTTTGTTTATTCCAGTCGAGTCCTACAACATTTCTCAACCCCGTCGCATAACGCTTGCCATCACCATAGGTCTGATTTAGCTTTGCTGCATTGAACTGCCAGATACCGCCGGCTGAATCAAGGATCGGGCACGGCATTCTGCCCGGCGATCCTTTTGTCCTGTCTTTTTCCTGGCAGGCATTTGCATAGGCGCCGATGTTAACATAGATATTTCCTTTATTGTCCAGCGTGATTGATTTCGATGCATGCTGGCGCCGATTGATCAATCCCGTGACGATCCGTTCCGGACGAGCGGGGTCGGCTACCACTCCATTCGCATCGAGTACGTACCGGTATATTTCCTCATCAGACGAAGCATATAAATAATTTCCACTGATTGCCATTCCGGTTCCGGTGTATGCTCCAAAGCTGCTTCGCTTTTCTGATTTGCCATTCTTATCAGCATCTTGCAGGTAGACGATACCGCTTCCATTATTCAGTTTGGCAAGTTTTACATACACATTGCCCTGTGGTGTAACAGTCAGGTGCCTTGCTTCTCCGACCTCGCTGGCAAATACCTGGGCACTAAATCCGGAAGGAAGTTTTAATTCCTCCTCTTTCGGCTGATACGTGAAGGCCGAAAATGCGGCTGCGGTGATCCCGAATAAAATGGTTGATGGTTTTTTCATATAGTAATTGATTTAAGATGACGCAGGGTGACGACGTATTGTTTCCTCTTGATCATACGGCAAAACTCACAAAAAAGATGATACGAATTTGTTCAAGTTGATTGAATGACCCCGATCGGGGGTATATCCCTCTTTCAAGGTGAAGTGTTTTTTATATCGTTGATGAATGAAGTCTACATTCAAAAAAAAGAGGTTGGGATACAAATGGAACCGGGCGTCCTTGTTACCCAACTGATTTTTGTTTGCCTCCACAATAGTCGGTTATTTCGTTTCTATTCTCAAACAGGAGAAGGCCAGGCGGGTCCGGAGGGAATGGTATTTGCCGTTCATGTACACCTGAATCGAAGGGCAAGGACTTTTTCTGCCGGAAATCCGAAAATTTCAATTTTTTGCTTTCCTGGACTCATCTCGCAAATCAAAACAACCTTTCGCATTCTTGCAATAGCGAGTTGCCCGGGACTACTTTTTAAATACCGTAGTCCTGCCGGAAAGATACCCTAAAATTACGGGGAACATTTTACGACAGGTCCGCGTTGAAGATTACCAACTGCGGAATGGCGATTTAATTTTGCTTAAAAATCTGCTTTTTTTCTTATTACTTTTTTAAACATTTGAACCATGAAATTCAGAAAACTCGGAAACACGAACGAATTAGTATCCGCTGTCGGTCTGGGGTGTATGGGCATGAGCTTTGCCTACGGACCCACCAACGACAAAGAATCGCTCGCCACCCTTCATCGCGCCCTTGACCTGGGGATCAATTTCTGGGACACGGCCGACATGTATGGCAAGGGCCACAATGAAGAACTCATTTCAAAGGTGCTGGCATCAAATCGGGACAAGATTTTCATCGCTACTAAATTTGGCTTCCGGTGGCGGGAGGATGGAACAAACTACTTTGATGGCTCTCCGGCTTATCTTCAAACTGCCGTCGAAAATAGCTTGAAGCGGTTGAAGACCGACACGATCGATCTTTATTATACTCACCGGGTCGACGCCAGCATTCCCATTGAAGAAACAGTTGGCGCCATGGCGGCGCTCGTTAAAGCGGGCAAAGTCCGTTACCTCGGATTATCGGAGGCTTCCGTTGCCTCTATTCGAAAAGCAAATGCGGTTCATCCCATCACCGCCCTGCAAAGTGAATATTCCCTGCTTACCAGGGACGTCGAGACCGAGATCCTGCCAACGTGTCGCGAACTGAACATCGCATTCGTGCCCTATAGTCCGCTGGCGCGAGGTCTGGTCACGGCGACAATTCTCAACAAAGAACAGCTTGCACAAGACGACTTCCGCAGGACGCTGCCCAGGTTACAAGACGGACACTGGGATAACAATAAAAGACTGACCCAGGAATTTGCCAACCTTGCAGTAAATAAGGGATGCACTCCTGCACAGTTAGCGCTCGCATGGGTACTGGCACAGGGCGAAGATATTATTCCAATTCCCGGCACAAAGAAACGGACGTTCCTGGAGCAGAATGCAGCATCCGTCGATATCCGGTTGACCCCAACCGATCTTGAGAACATAGAAACGCTCCTTAAACTCTATCCCAATGTAGGACAACGATATAGTGATGGTGGGATGAGGCTGGTGAATCGGTGATCGGGTTGTATGAACTATAGTGAAAAATTCTTTTGATCTCTGCGCCCTCTTTGCGCCTCCG
>DATHFS010000669.1:0-2155 GCA_035317975.1 Cyclobacteriaceae bacterium
AACGATCCTGGCCAGCCTTCTGCCGGCGGGTTCCGTAACGGGGGCGCCCAAACCGAAAACCATTCAAATCATTCGGGAAGCAGAACGGGAAAAACGTGGCTATTATGCAGGTGTTTTTGGGTACTTTGACGGAACGGTGATGGAAAGCGCGGTCATGATACGGTTTATTGAACGGGATGGAGATAAATTATTCTACCGCAGTGGAGGGGGGATTACCACGCAGAGTGTAGCTGTCAACGAATACCAGGAGGCGATTGATAAAATTTATGTTCCGATTGATTGAGACGATCCGGCTGCACGACGGCCGGTTTAATAACCTGGGCTATCATGAGCAGCGCATGCACCGTGCCATGAAGGAGATCTTTGGGGTTGATCAGAAAGTTAACCTGGAGGAGATGTTGAGTCCCTATCCCAAACCGGTGTCCGGATTGTATAAATGCCGCCTGGTCTACAACAATAAAACCCATCAGGTGGAGTTTACCTCCTATACAATCAGGCCGGCGCATTGGCTCAGAATCGTTCATGATGATACCATTTCCTATGACCACAAATTTGAAGACAGGAAGGAAATTGATAATAATTTCAAGAAACGGGGTAATTGTGATGACGTGCTGATTATAAAAAAGGGCAAGGTTACCGATACCTCCCGTGCCAATATTTTATTCAGAAGCGGGAATGGCTGGATTACGCCAACTTCTTTGTTATTGCCCGGCACCATGCGGCAAAGTTTATTGGACAGCAAGAAGATTGCAGAAGAGGAAATTCATGTCGACGAACTGTCTCGTTTCAAATCCTTTAAATTAGTGAATGCGATGCTGATGTTTGACTCGCCTGAACGATCGATCGAAAATATTATTCCATGAGGGTAATGAAGATAAAAGGATTGGTTTGCCGGTGGCTCATGCTAAGCGCCTCGGTCGTGGGAATTCCCTTTGCATTGCGCGCGCAACCGCAACTCAGCACCAAGTCGAAAAAAGCCATTGAGCTTTACACCGAGGCGGACAACTTTCGGGTTCGTGGACAGTACGACAAAGCCATTGAATTGCTGAACCAGGCGATCAGCAAGGACAAGAATTTTGAAGAGGCCTACTTTCGTTTAGGACTTACCTTGAAAAATCAGCAAGACATACTGAAATCGTGCGAGAGTTTCGAAAAAGGAGTAAGCCTCTTGCAGGATATCCGGAAACAGAATGTCTACCGGTATGAACTGGCTGACAATTATTTGAAAGTTGGAAACTATACCCGGGCGCTGGAAATCGTAACTCTTTTTTTGAATTCCGAGAAGGCGAATGGGATAAAAATAGGCCAGGCGAAAGTATGGAAAGGCCATGCGGAATTTGGGCTTGCTCACCAACATGATAATTTGGCCTACCAGCCGCAGGCGTTGTCTGATACGGTCAATTGTTTTCCCATGCAATATTTTCCTGCCCTGACAGCCGACAATGAGCAACTGATCTTTACCAAACGCAACGGCCGCGGTCACGATGATGACGAGGATATTTTTATTTCGATCAAGGATGCTTCGGGGCGATGGACGACGCCTGTTTCCATTTCAAATAAAATCAATTCTAATCTCCGGGAAGGCGCTTCTGCCATTTCTGCCGATGGCCGGCATCTGATCTTCACGCTTTGCGGAAGCAAGACGTATGGAAGGTGTGATTTATTTGAAAGCAAAAAAACCGGGGATACCTGGAGCACACCGGTCAACCTCGGACCCTTTGTCAATAGTTCGGCCTGGGATGTGCAGCCCTCCTTATCCGCTGATGGCCAGGAACTTTATTTTGTTTCGGATCGGAAAGGGGGAATCGGAGGAAGCGACATTTGGTACGCGCGCAAAGATTCTACCGGCCGGTGGATGAAAGCGCAGAATCTGGGGAACACGATCAATACGAAGTACGACGAGATTTCCCCGTTCATTCATGTCAACAACCGCAATCTTTATTTCGCGTCCAACGCCCATCCGGGATTTGGCGGATTGGACATTTTTGTCTCCGAGAAGGTAGATAAGAAATGGACGACGCCCAAAAACATGGGATCACCGCTGAATAACTATGAGGATCAATACTCCTTTTTTGTTACGGCCGATGGCCGGCGGGCCTATTACTCAAAAGACGAAGCGGGTAAAAAAAATGATACCAAACTCTATACGACTCCG
>DATHFS010000670.1:0-3198 GCA_035317975.1 Cyclobacteriaceae bacterium
CCTTCGATATCGGCGTTCTGGGCAGTAATATTACCATCCACATGACTGTCGTTGCCCAGCGCTACTTTCGATTTGGAGGTAATGTGGCCTCTTACTTTTCCTTCAATCCGGATATTGCCAAATGTCTCGATGTTGCCTTCCAGCACGGTGCCTTTGCCAATGACGTTGCTGGAATTACTGATCTCTTCCGCCGCGCGTTTTTGTTCTTTCGATGTTAACATAATTCAAAAGTTTAAAAAGTTACAAACTCTTCCGGGTTCAGGGAGTTGCCATTGTACCACAATTCGAAATGCAAATGCGGGCCATCGGTCATCTCTCCACTGTTGCCAACGATAGAAAGAATGTCTCCGGCATTCACAAAATTACCAACTTTTTTCAATAATTCGGCATTGTGCTTATAGAGGGAGATCAGGTTGCCCCGGTGCTGCACGGCAATCACATACCCTGAATCCTGCGTCCAGGACGCCATCATCACGGTTCCGTCGGCAATGCACTTCACGGGCTCATTGGTCTTGGCTACAATATCAACTCCATAGTGTGCTTTCTTCAGATCGTACTTATCGGAGATAAAGCCGGTAATCGGTGAAAAGAAAAAAGTTTCCTGCAGCTCATGGTTTTTGTTGCTGGTCAAAGGAACCGAAAACTCTGACCGTTCAAATTCTTTTCTGAACAGCGAGTCGGAAGCAGCCAACTTAAGGTTACCAACAGCAGAAGCCGGCTTTATTGCGCCTTTCAATTCTTTGGCCGGGTCAACAAATCCGCTGGACGTATCGCCGCTAAGGATACGCTGGAAATTTTGAATGAACCGGTCCTTCCGGTCAATTTCAAGAGCCAGCGAGTCCACCTTTAAGGCCAATGTATATAATTTCTTATTCTGCTCCATCTGCTCATGCCTGGGATCAAACCATTTGGCCAAAAGTGTCTTGGACAGGAAAAGGCTGAAAATAAAAATGATGATGAAGACCGTAGCCGATATCACCATTACCTTGGCATAGGTAAATCCGATCGTCGATTTCTCCGCCAGGTTCTCTTCGTTGCGGATGACCAACTGGTATTTGGTCGTAAAGCGATCGGATAGGGTCTTCTTTTGTTTCAAACCGGCAAATTTTGCCAAAATTAGATATTCCGGCTGATTATAATATTGAATATCTGTTTTTTACGTTTGTATCTTAAATCATCAGTAAGTTGCTTTCCCGGATAAAATACCTCTTTTCGGCTGCCAGCGTGCTCGTCATGTTGGCATGGACTGGCTGTTCGGTCGAACAAAACACCATCACGGCAAACGCTTTCCATAACCTCACCGCTCACTACAATGGGTTTTACTACGCCCGTGAAAAAACACATGAGGTGGAGCTCGTCATCTTAAAGAGCCTGGATGACGATCACAATCAGATTCTACGATTGTTTCCCAAGCTCGACACTACGCTGGCCAAGACCTATTCCAAGGATACCGATGAAATTATCAAAATGGCTTCCATCTCTATCCAGCGGCACCCCAACAGCAAATGGGTAGACGATAATTATGTGCAGGTCGGTTTGGCGCGCTTGTACGCCAGTGATTTTGTGAATGCGATTCAGACCTTCAAGTTTGTCAACACCAAAAGCAGAGACCCCCGGATGCGCCACATCGCGCTCATCTACCTGATGCGCACGTTCATCGAGCAAGGCGAATTTGACAAAGCGGGGGAAGTCTTTCATTTTTTGGAAAAAGAAAAGCTGGAAAGAACGAGCCAGAAAAACCTTTACCTGGAGAAAGCCTACTTCTACCAACTGCGCAACGATTATGACAACATGGTGCGCAACCTCACGAAGGCCGATTCCCTTCTTAAACGCAAAGACCGCAGGGGTCGAATCTATTTTATCGTTGGACAGGTGTATCAAAAACTCGGGTTTGAATCGGAAGCCTATAACTACTACAAGAAATGCCTGACGACCAACCCGGAGTATGAAATTGATTTCTATGCCCGCCTGAATATGGCCCAGGTAGCCAAACTAAACGACAAACGAGATGTGCGCACGGTGAGAAAGCAGTTCAGCAAATTACTCGCCGACGCAAAGAATCAGGAGTTCAAAGACAAGATCTATTTTGAAATGGGGGAATTTGAGCGCAAACAGAACAACCTGCGGGAAGCCATCGAACGATACAAACTCGCTGCCCACGCCGGCAAAAACAAACGCATCCAGGGCCGGGCTTTTTTACGCCTTGGACAACTTCATTTTGACTCCTTGAAAAAATATAGCCTCGCCAAAGCTTATTATGATAGTGCCATCGCGGCGTTGCCACCCGATTATGAAGACTATGCGTCCATCAAGAAACGACAAGAAGTATTAGGCGAATTTGTAAAGTATACGGAAACCATCACCTGGCAGGATAGCCTGCTGCTCATGGCCTCGATGGACACGCTGACCTTGCGAAAGCATTTGGACTCGGCTGTGTCAGCCAAAAAGAAGGCAGCTGAACTCGGCAAAAAGAAAAGAAAAAGATCGGAAGGCGCCGCCACCAGCGGTGGAAACCAAAGCAGCAATTCGTTTTTTAACAACCCTGATCCTAATGCCCAACAAATAGATTGGTACTTTGGAAACGCCTCTGCCGTGGCCCTGGGCCAATCTGAGTTTCAACGGATTTGGGGTACTATCTCGCTGGAAGACAACTGGCGCCGATCGAACAAGACTCCTGCTATTGCTTCCCTTCCGGACCCCACCTCGTCAAACCAAACACCGGAAGAGAATAAAAAAAATCCGGAGAAAGGGCCAGCTTCCAAAGAGGTGGATGAGGTGGCGAATATCCTGACCCAACTCCCCACCACTGCGGATCAAAAAAAGGAAGCGCTCACCAAGATTGAAGACGCTTACTTCAAATTGGGTGACTTATATTATTTCCAGTTGGAAGAAAAAGAAAATGCTGCCGGTTCCTACAAAAGCTTACTCAACCGGTTTCCTGGTTCCGAACATGAGCCGGAAGTATTGTATAAACTGTACCTCATCAGCCGCGAAAAGCATACGGAGGGGGACCATTATGCCAACCTGCTAAAAGAAAAATATCCTAACTCCACCTATACCCGCATTTTATTAAATCCGGATTATTTGAAGGAAAGCAGCATCGCGGCTGAAAAACAAAAATTGATTTACAAAGAGGCCTACGAGAATTACCAATCCGGAAACCTCAGGGGGGCGCAGGAAAAGATCAATCAGGCGCTT
>DATHFS010000671.1:0-4644 GCA_035317975.1 Cyclobacteriaceae bacterium
GTGCTCATCTCACCGTGTTTGTCAATGATCCACCCCCGTGGCACAGGTTGTCCTTTTCTTTTGGCAATTTCAATTTTGCCGTAAGCCGCCGCGCTGGTGGCCAGATCGATTACAATTGGCAGATTCTTCAATCCGGGAAAAGCAATGGAGATCGGATTGGTTCCGAGCATTCGTTCTCCACCCCATAGTGGAGCAACCAATTTCGTGGAGTTGGTCATCGACCAGCCAATCATATCTCGCTCCAATGCTTTTAACGAGTAGTAAGAAGCAATCCCATAATGGTTGGTATTACAAACACTCACCCATCCTGAACCAAACTCAGCGGCTTTGTCCATGGCGATCGCGTTGGCTTTCGGACCGACGATCAGTCCGAGGCCATTATCACCATCGACGGTGCAGACACTTTTGCGTTCACGAATAATCCTGACGGCAGGGTGCGGATTAATTCTGCCCAGGGTCAGCATTTCAAAATACGTGTGGAGGCGGGCTACCCCGTGTGAGTCTATGCCCCGGACGTCAGCGAGCGACAGCACCTCGGATGCCAGCTGCGCATCGTTTTTGGAGATGCCGAAATGCTGGAAAACCTGTGACGTAAAATCCTGTAAATAGGAGGGTGAAAATAATGCGACCTCATTGCTCATAGTTCAAATATCTTATTCATAATGATCCATTTCTCACCGGGCCGGGCCGCCGGTAATCCTTGCTGATAGTTCCACATCAGTTGTTCCCACTCCCGGACCGTTGGATTGGCTGCATCGGCAAGTGCCTTTTGTTCGAAGGAAAAAGAATCGTTTGTTTCCATGATCATAAACAACCGGGTGCCGGTCCGGTAGATCTCCATCTTTTGAATGCCCGCATCCCGGATGCTTTTTTGAATTTCGGGCCAGACATTTTTGTGATGGGTTTCGTATTCAGCGATGAGCGTTGGATCATCTTTTAGGTCGAGGGCAAGACAAAACCGTTTCATGATTCCTTCACCTGATATCCCTTCAATCCAAAAAACAGAATGACCACAAACGAGATGAACGGAATGATCAACGCATTTTGAATGCCTCCCAACGAAAGGAGGCCTGTTATGGGGGGAAGCACCGCTCCCCCCACAATGGCCATGATCACCAGGCCAGACCCGATTTTTACTTGCGCACCCAGGTTCTTTATAGAAAGGGAAAAAATAGTGGGAAACATAATGGACATGAAGAAATAGGTGAGGGTGATGGCTATCACGGCCGACAATCCACTTCCGATAAATCCATACCCAAGTAAAACAAGACACACTGCGGCATAAAACGACAACAGTTTGCTGGCTTTGAATTTGGTCAGCAGCCATGTTCCGACGAACCGGCCTGCCATAAACATGATGAATGCGAAGGAGGCGTGATAACTGGCTGCCTGGGTAGGAGTGATGTCGTCTGAAAACCGGTAGATCAGTTGAACAATTCCGAGATTCTCTGTCCTTGCAAAATGAAGTTTGAGGTCAACAAAGTATCCCCAGATGGAGGCTTGAGCGCCAACGTAAAAGAATTGGGCCAGGATTCCAAACACGAGATGTCTATGCCGGGAAATGCCTTTTAAAGAAGCATGTGTCTCCTCCTTCGTCCCGATTTCCGGCATGCACGTGATGGCAAAAAGAATAGCCACGAGCAGTACGACTCCGGCTACTATTAAATAGGGTATTTGAACAGAGTGAGCCTCTGCGATTCGAATTGCCTCTGCTTGATTCGCCGGCATTTCGCTGAGCGTTTGGTTAGAGTACTCACTGTCTGAAAATATAAATAAGCTGCCAATCACCGGACCTAATATGGTGCTCAGTCCATTGAATGATTGTGCGAAGTTGATCCTGCTCTCCGCTTTGGCGGGATCTCCCAGGACCGTTACATAAGGATTCGCTGCCGTCTCTAAAAATGCGAGGCCGCAGGCGATGATAAACAAGGAGAAAAGAAAAAAGCCGTAAACCCTCATCTCGGCTGACGGGTAAAACAGCAGGGCGCCGAAGGCAAACAGCAACAATCCAATCAGTATCCCTTTCTTATACCCAATCCGGTTCAGGATAAACGCAGCCGGCAGTGCCATCACAAAGTATCCGATGTAAAAAGCCGAATCCACAATGCCCGCTTGCGCGCGATTGAGAGTAAGGGCCGTTTGAAAATGCTTGATCAGCGTGCCGTTTAAACTATTGGCAATACCCCAAAGGAAAAACAAACTGGTGACGAGAATGAATGGCAATAAATACGTTTTGCCATTGGAATCGGTTTCTGCGATCGTTGCTTCCGCGCTCGGTATGGGCATGAATCTTAAATTTTAGATTTTGAATTAGTTAATCCCCCTGTCCAAGTGAACATACCCGCCATCCACATGCAGCCACTGTCCTGTCGTATGACTGGAGCGGTCAGAAAGTAGAAAGACAACCATATTGGCGATTTCCAGGGGCGTGGTCATTCTGTTTTCCAATGGGATCCTGGCATTGATGGAGTTGAGTTTTTCTTCGGGTTTCGGGAAGGATTGAATCCAGGAGGCATACATCGGCGTCCAGACTTCGGCCGGAACAATAGCATTCACCCTGATCTGGTATGGAAGGAGTTCCACCGCCCAGTCCCTTGTAAAAGCAAGGATAGCCCCCTTTGCACCGGCGTACCCGGATGTATTTCCCTGACCGGTTAACGCCGTTTTCGAACTGATGTTTACTATACTTCCTTTGCTTTTCTTGAGAAAGGGCAGGCTGAAATGCGCCATGGAGTAGTAATGCCCGGCATTGTTGATGAGCGATTCCCGGAATTTTGAAGGACTACCTTTTTCGAGGCCGATGCCGTCATTAACTCCGGCATTGTTGACCAGTCCGTCAATCTTACCAAATTGGTTGGCCACCTGGTCGACCATGTGTTGACATGATTCCGGTGAATTCAAATCTGCTGAAAGGAGCAAGGTCTTCGATGAAATGCTGGCTGCCAGTTTCTTTCCAGCCGCTTCATCTTTATCAATGATCACAGGGTACGCTCCTTCGGCGGCAAGAAGACGGACAATCGCTTCGCCGATGCCTTTGGCACCGCCTGTCACTAAAATAACTTTACCGGTGAGATGGAGATCCATGAATTAAAGATTGTAAAATTGAACGGCATTCTCACCCATGATACGAAGTTTTTCGGAAGGGGTGAGGGAGTTGATATAATCTTCCACAACGGCGAGTTGTTGCGGATAAGTCGAAGCCAGCAGGCAGACCGGCCAGTCCGAGCCATATAAAAGCCGCTGTGGTCCAAAACAGTTGAATACGACATCCAGGTAGGGCAGGAAGTCAGCAGGCTCCCATTTTTTCCAATCGGCCTCGGTTACCATTCCTGAAAGTTTGCAGTAAATGTTGCCGGCCGACGCAAGGCTGGCAATGTATTTTTTCCAGGGCTCAAGACCGCGTTCTCTAATGAGTGGTTTAGCCATATGATCCAATACGAATTTCTGATCCGGAAATTGACGGACAAACTGTACAGCCTCCTGCAGTTGCCTCGGGTAGATCAGGATGTCGTATGTGTAACCGAAATCAGCCAATGATTTGATCCCGTGAAGGAAGTCCTTTTGGAGGAGAAACCCATCGGGCTCTGCCTGCACAATATGACGGAACCCTTTCAGTTTTTTGTATTGACTTAAATAAGCCAATTGGTCTTTTATACCGGGAGATCGAAAGTCTACCCAACCGACAATGCCCTTGATGAACGGGTGTTCATCCGCCAACCGAAGCATCGTAAGCGTTTCCTTTGCCGACTGATCGACTTGCACAGTAACGCAGCCCTCCATGCCGGAGGCGCGAAGCAACGGCTCAAGATCACCCGGAAGGAAATCTCTTCGAATGGCCTCCATATCCGGAGTGATCCATGCATCTCTGACCGGATCATACTTCCAAAAATGCTGATGGGAATCAATTCTTACTACACCCACTGAACACCATTTACCACGTACTGCTTACCACTTACCGACTCACGTATTCAACCTAATAAAACCCCCATCAATAGGATAATCCGTGCCCGTCACAAACGAAGCCTCCTCCGAACAAAGGTACAAGGCCAGGTTCCCGATTTCTTCCGGTCTGGCCATACGCCCGATGGGTTGAGTCTTCGAAAGTTTTTCAAACATTTCCTTTTCCTTTCCAGGATAATTTGATTTAATAAAGCCGTCTACAAACGGAGTATGAACACGGCCCGGGGAGATGCAATTGCAACGGATACCTTCCTGAATGTAATCCTTTGCAACGGAAAGCGTCATGCCCACCACGGCTCCCTTGCTCATGCTGTAGGAGAACCGGTCGGGGATTCCTACCTGGGAGGCGACAGATGCCAGGTTGAGGATCACACCCTTCTGTTGTTTTTTCATGGGCGTGATGGCCGCATACATGCAATTATAAGTGCCTTTGACGTTGACCTGAAATATTTTTTCAAAATCGGACTCCGTGGTGGTCTCGAGTTTTGAAACACTTGCAATCCCGGCGCTGTTGACAAGAATATCCAACTGCCCGGACTCTTTGGTAACCGATTGAAAAACTTCCAATACATCCTGTTGATTTGAAACGTTACATGAAAACGCTTTTGCCTTTCCTTTATTGGAGATAATCGATTTTACCGTTTCCTCTGCTGCTGCGGCATTCAATTCGACGATGAATACCGT
>DATHFS010000672.1:0-2742 GCA_035317975.1 Cyclobacteriaceae bacterium
CAGTGAAATTGTGTATTCCCTGTTGATGATGCAAAATTCGTTTGTAGCGCCTAACATTAATTTTGAGACACCGGATGAAGATTCAGCAAAATTGAATATCATTACCAAGACTTTGAATAAGAATATAGATGTATTTTTATCCAATTCCTTCGGCTTTGGAGGAACCAATTCAACCCTTATCATTAAAAAATGGCGTAACTAACGAAAATGGAAAAGCTTGAAATAGTTGGCAAAATAAATCAGTTCCTGGTGGAAGAGTTTGAGGTGGAGCCCGGTAAGATCGTACCGGAATCGAACTTGCGGGAGACCCTGGAACTGGATAGTCTTGATTACATTGATTTGGTGGTGGTCATTGAAAGCAACTTTGGCTTCAAAGTAAAACCAGAGGATTTCCTTTCTATCGCCACCTTCCAGGATTTTTACGATTACGTTGAAAGACAAGTTGGTGAGAAGGTCAGTGTCTGAAGGAGGCCTCATTTGGGAAATGAATGTTGATACCCAAATGTGATATCACCCTGTACATTCCCCAACGGCCGCCCATGGTGATGGTGGATGAGTTGGTACGGGCGGAAGCTGACCTGGCTGTTACCCGTTTTACCATTTTGCGGGACAACCTGTTTCTTGTATCGAACCGACTCGGAGAACCTGGCCTGGTGGAGAACATCGCCCAGACCATCGCCGCTATGGTGGGTTACAATTGTTTTTTAAAAAACATTCCTGTCCCCATCGGATACATTGCAGCGGTAAAAGATCTGAAAATAGCGTCGTTACCGGCCGAGGGATCCGTTATTGAAACTACGGTCATGATTACCAATCAGGTGATGGATGTAACAGTGGTAAAAGGAAAAGTAGAGCAGGCAGGCAACGTAATATGCTCGTGTGAAATGAAGGTGGTTGCCAAAGCCTGATCGGAACAGATCACCATGAAGAAGGACACCCGGAAAAAAAGATACCACCCTGAACAAGAAATACTCCAGGACCAGACTGAAATTACGGTCCGTTATAATGAAGCCGATCCCCTGGGCATTGTATGGCACGGACACTATTTGCGCTATTTTGAGGACGGCCGCGAAGCATTCGGTAAACGCTATGGCATTTCCTACATGGATTTTTACCATCAAGGGCTTGCCATCCCGGTCGTTTCTGTGCAGTGTGACTTCAAAAAACCCCTTCGCTATGGCCATACGATCAGGATCGAGACTACCTTCATCAATTTGCCTTCGGCAAAAATGAAGTTTGATTACAAGGTTTTTGAATCCGGCAGCCATTCACCGTCAGCAATGGGGTCGTCATTGCAAGTGTTCGTTGACATCAAAACATTTGATCTCCACTTGACCATCCCCGGCTTTTTCGAGACATGGAAAAGGAAATGGAACCTTACCTGAGATTCGCCCCGGGCAGGAAAAAGGAATAAAAATATTGGCGTAATTTTGCCCGAAAAAAAATATGCCGACGTGGCACGGTAAATCGCAGGGGAATCCATTATTAGGGTATCGCATTGTTTATTTTGTGTGCACGACACTGGGTGTTAACGCGGCCTACTTGCTGCTCCGGTTTGTTGCCTTCTATTTCTTTCTATTTTCCTGGACTTCTTCCGGCCATAGCTATCGCTATTTCCGGCAGCGCCTGCACTACGGTGTGATCCGATCGATGGTAAATGTTTACCAAAACTATTACGCGTTTGCCGTGACCCTTCTCGATAAAGTAATCGTGATGGGCGGCATTGAAAATGAATTTACCTATACGTTTGATGGCGAAGAACACCTCCGGGCAATCGCAAAGGGTAACCGTGGTGGGATTTTGCTGAGTGCCCACGTAGGAAATTGGGAAGCGGCCGGCTATTTGTTGCGCCGACTGGATACCCGTATCAACGTAGTCATGTATGATGCTGAGCATGAGGGCATCAAAGCCTATCTGGAAAGGGTCACGGGCGGGCGTAACCTAAATGTAATTGTCATCAAAGACGATATGTCGCACGTGTATGCGATTGGGGAAGCCCTGCGGAAAAATGAATTGATATGCCTCCATGCGGACCGGTTTCTGGAAGGTAACAAAACTGTGCCGATGAATTTCCTGGGGGGGCGTGCCAGATTCCCCGAAGGCCCTTTTGTGCTGGCGGCCGCATTCAATGCACCTGTCTCTATCGTCTTTGCATTTAAAGAAACCTCCAACCATTACCATTTTTATGGAAGCCCGCTGATTCAACGCGCCGAACCGGAATCAAAACAAGCCTTTGTTACCCGGCTCATGGGAACATTTCTTCAGCAACTCGAGCACAAGGTCCACCTGTACCCCCACCAATGGTTTAATTACTATAAGTTTTGGGATTAACCTTGCTCACCAGCCGTATCCGGATAGAAGGCATAGTGAATTTCGGTGAGAGGGTAATTTGTAAATGTGAAATGCGTATTTTTGCAAAGAAGTAGACTATGAAATATAAAAATCCCTTCACTGATCTGACATGAGTGTATGGGTGATAGCGAATAGTGTTGTATCGCCGCTGGGGGTTACCAGTGAAGAGAATTTTAACAGAATATTGCAAAATGCTACGGCTATTTCGGCGGTCACGGACACCGCCCTTTCTCCTACGCCGTTTTTTGCCGGACAACTCAATGGATTTCATTCCACGCCCCTTCAGACCAAGTTTGAGACGATGTGCCTGAAGGCTGCTGAAATTGCGTTGAACAGACTTTCACCGGACCCGGATCGCACGCTGTATATTCTTTCCACTACAAAAGGAAA
>DATHFS010000673.1:0-3799 GCA_035317975.1 Cyclobacteriaceae bacterium
CGATCGTTGCGATTAATCGGGGATCCGTCGACATCGGATTCGACAAAATATTGCTGGATCTCCGGACGGATCATTTCAAAGAAGTACCGCAGGCGGCCGATGACGGGAAAATTGCGTTTGACGGATTGGCGGGTCTGCACCATATCCTGAATGCCCATTATAATCAGCGGTGCTACGATAAGGAAGAGAAACCAGGCGCCGGTCCATTTGAAAACAACTGCCCAGAGGATGATCAACCCGGACACGAAGATTGCACTAATGATAAATGTTTTCCTGGCGTTCATAGGTAGGAGGGTAATAAACAAATATAATGAATCCGGTTAATGCGGTGAAAATTCTTAACCGCAGAGACGCGGGGGCGCAAAGTAGGCGCAGAGGATTCACGAAAGTTTGCGAAAGCGGGTTCACGCAAAGTGCGCAAAGGTGGCGCAAAGAGCGCTAAGGTAAATGAGGCTTTGCGGCCTTTGCGGCTTTTCTTAGCGGTCTTTGCGTGAAATGGCTTGTGAACTACGCCACTTTCATTTCCAGGATCCCCCTTGTCTTCCGGATTTTGAGTTCCGGGAAGCCATCCTGTTGGGAAAAGAATTGAAGCATGACATAATTCATGCGGTTTTCAGCCAGGTGGGCGTGTCGGTTCCCGGGCAAGAAAACGGTCAGGTCGAGTACGGCCTGGATGAATTGTCCGTGTTGCCGGAATTCATCCGTCCATTCTTCAAAGGCCTTAGACCAATTTTGTTGGTAGGCCTCCGCATGGCTTTTTCCATCCCATAAAAACTCGAGCTGGTTGTCGCCATGCTTGAAGCGGTAAATGCCGGCCAGGGTTTGATAAAATGGGTGCAGGGGTTTAAGGTTTTTCGGTTTGTAGGTTTTAATTTTCAAGCTGAAGGAATCCATCAGCTTCAGCGGATTATGTTCCCATTCATAGTGATTCTTGGCTCTTTCAACCAGGGACGAGAGTAAAAAGTCCTGGAGCGTCAATTGCGCTTCTTCGAGAAGATAATTTTTGTCGAGCGGGAAAAATTTCCGGATCACACGAGCAAAGGTTTTGCAAAAATAGCGAAATTAAGTCAAAGAGGGTTACCCATCTTCAGCCAGATTCCTGGGTGGGATTTCATCCCATAAGAAAAAACAATTATCTTGTTTGGACCTGACCCAACCAAACGATGACAAAAAGAACAATCCTATTCATCCATGGATTATGGATACATGCCAGTGCATGGCAACCCTGGATGGATTTCTTCAATCAACAGGGTTACAAAACACTGAATCCTCCCTGGCCGGGGGATTCTCCTACCGTAGCGGAATGTCGTGCCAATCCGCAGGCGATTGCCAACCGCGGTGTTACAGAAGTAGCCGACAGCTATGCGCGCGTCATTGCGTCCCTCTCCGAGCCACCCATTGTGATCGGGCATTCTTTCGGCGGACTGCTGGCACAAGTGATATTGGGTCGCGGCATTGCCGCTGCCGGCATAGCGATTGATCCGGCTCCGATAAAAGGAGTATGGCAGTTGCCCCTTTCCGCGCTAAAGGCATCCTTCCCGGTGTTGGGCAATCCGTTTAATCTTACAAAAGCAATATCGCTCACCTTTGAGCAATTCAGATATGGTTTTGCGAATGCTGTCCCCGAAAAGGAAGGGAGGGAACTTTACGAGCGATGGACCATACCGGCTCCTGCGCGTCCTCTTTTCCAGGCTGCCATGGCAACCTTCGCAGGCTCAGAGACAAAAGTAAATACAGCGAACGCTACCCGGGGACCCCTGCTGATCACCGGTGGCGAAAAAGATCACATCGCACCGCCGATCCTGGGCAAAGCATCCCTCAAAAAATATAATTCATCCGTCATCACGGAATTCAAATTATTTGAAGGCCGTGGGCACTCGCTGGTTGCTGATCATGGATGGAGAGAAATTGCAGAGTATTCCCTGGGTTGGCTTAATAAGAATGGGTTTTGAAATTAGAAACAGGGGGCACATAGTTTTAAGTTGGGTCCTTCCTCAATTTGCCACGAAGGCACAAAGTCACAAAGAAATTTATAACACATCATGTAGAACAAAAAATCAAAAAAAACCCAGCGTCTGCCGGATGGGCCCGCGTAGGCAGGTCGTGGTGTCCGCTCAGCTGATCAAAGCTTAACCTGAATTGCTATGACTTATTCGCTTGTTATTTCCCAAACACCCTTGCTTCGATGGGCAAGTGGCCTTTCCATTTCACTTATCCTTTTGTTGTCACTCACAAACCTGAACGCGCAGAGGATCAGCCTGGTGGCCGGCGGACCGGGTGACGGCAGGTTGGCAACAGAGGCTGACCTTGAACCCACCCGGATTGCTGCTGGAGCTGATGGTACTGTTTACCTGATAACAAGGTCCTACAACACGATAAGGAAAATTGACCCGACTACCGGCATTGTTTCACGGATTGCCGGCACGGGCGCTTTTGGTAATAATTTTGACGGAGGAAATGCGCTGAATGGCGCGTTGAATCTCCTCAGTAATTTGACGATTGGTCCAGATGGCAATATATACTTTATTGAAAATGCAGCAGTGAGAAAGATTGATGACGTTGGCAATCTCGTTACCGTAGCCGGCAATATTACTCAATTCGGTTTTTCAGGTGATGGAGGGTTGGCTACTCAGGCAAAATTTTCAAGCCCCACCGATTGTGCTTTTGACGGTGACGGCAACCTGTACATTGCTGACTTGGGCAATCTCAGGATCAGGAAGGTTAATGCAATCACAGGAGTTGTAACTACTATTGCCGGTAGCGGATCATCGGCCTTCAGCGGTGATGGCGGACCGGCGGTTGATGCCGGTATGTGGCCTAACAATATTGCACTGGATGGAAACGGAAATCTTTTTTTTAGCGATACACAAAACCAGCGGATCCGGAAGGTGAACCTTTCCACGGGTATAGTTGATGCTGTTGCAGGCGATGGAAATTTCGGATCAGGAGGAGATGGCGGTCTGGGGACAAGCGCGCAGTTGAATTCGCCGATAGGGATGACCGTCCACAGCGATATTCTTTATTTCGCTGATCAGCAAAATAGCAGGGTGCGTCAAATTATATTGTCAACCGGAATTATTTCGACCGTGGCGGGCTCCACCGCCGGATTTAGCGGTGACGGCGGACCGGCGACCAGCGCCCAGCTGAATGGTCCCTGTGCCGTGGCTTTCGATGGAAGCGGAGCATTGTATATTTCTGAATTTGGTGGCCAACGGATCCGAAAGGTCACGGGAACAACGATAATTACGATCGGCGGAACAGGCGGTTTCTTTGGCGATGACGGCCCTGCCAACGTTGCCACCCTGAACAGTCCCAACGGTATTACTCGCGCACCAAATGGCGACCTGTACTTTACCGACGAACTCAACAACAGGATTAGAAAAATAGATCATGCCACAAGTATCATCACTACTATCGCCGGAACGGGCGAGCAAGGCCACAGTGGCGACGGTGGGCCTGCAACCAGCGCTATGGTGTTCTGGCCGTTAGGAATAGCCATGGATGGCAGTGGCAACATTGTCTTCGGGGAATATGCGAATAGCAGGATCCGGAGAATTGATGCATCGACGGGATTTATTTCTACGATCGCAGGAAACGGTCAGTTTGGCGATAGTGGTGAAGGGGGTCCGGCGATGAGTGCTGAATTCGGAGGACCAAACGGAATTGCAATCGACGGCAATGGAAATATCTTCTTTGCCGATGTGTCCAATAATAAGGTCAAAAGAATAGACCATACGACTAACAATATCACGACCATTGCCGGAGTAGGTACACCAGGCTTTAGCGGTGATGGTGGACC
>DATHFS010000674.1:0-4409 GCA_035317975.1 Cyclobacteriaceae bacterium
CTTGTCACCCGTATCAATATTGTCTTTGATCAATACCGGAATGCCGTGCAGTGGTCCGCGGACCTTCCCCTTTTTCCGTTCAAGGTCCAACGCGTCGGCGATGGTCAGCGCGTCCGGATTCAATTCAATAACAGAATTTAACTTCGGCCCATTTTTGTCCATTGCTTCAATGCGCCGCAAATACAGTTCCGTAATCGACCGGGAAGTATATTCGGCCCCCACCATTTTTTGTTGTAACTCATCGATGGTGATCTCATTCAAAGGGAACTCATCACCCAAACTCCCAGCGGAGTCCTCCGGATCTTTTTTGCCAGCCGGGGTCACACACGAGCCCGATACCAATCCGGTCAAGGCCAATCCGGTCACTGAAGTGTTTCTTAGGAATTTTCTTCTGTCCATAGTAAAACTGGTTAATCGTGTTGTCTCCCGCAGAAACACGGCGCCTGTCTCCCGCAGATCGCGCAGATTTTCGCAGAAATTCATGCAATTATTTCCCAGGTAAATGTATTTATTTTTTTTATCCGGAACCGGGCGCGCTGCTTCGCCAAAGCTTCAGACCACCGATGCATGGGGGCGGGAGAAAAATAGCTAAGATTCTGCGAAAATCTGCGTGATCTGCGGGAAACAGTGCCGCAATTCTGCGTAAATCTGCGCGATCTGCGGGAAATACCTTCGTGATCTGCGGGAAACAAATCCTCTGCGTTCACTCCTGTCCAATCATCATAAACGCTCCCCAATAAATTGGTTCCGGGTATTTCACACGCAATTCCTTTTTGGCATCGATAAAGCTCTGTCGCAGGTTGCCGGTGGCAAGCCATTTCTTGTAAAAGTTCAGGATCAACTCCTGGGTGGCTTCATCGTCAACTTTAAACATGCTCATGATAAGGGTTTTGGCGCCGGCTACGAGGAAAGCGCGTTGTAATCCATACACGCCTTCCCCGTTCGAGATTTCCCCCAAGCCGGTTTCACAGGCACTCAGCACAACGAGGTCGGTCTTGTCCAGGTTCAAACTCATCGCCTCATAGGCAGTAAGGATGCCGCTCTCCATATTGTAATTGTACTTGGTCTTGTTGAGCACATCGCCGGCCCCTTTTAGCAGCAGACCGGTTTTCATGAGAGGATTTTCTGTCATCTGCGCTTCGTTCTCCGTCATTCGGGTAGCATCACTGCCCTCTGCCGCGGCTGTATAAAATCCATGGGTAGCAATGTGAAATATTTTCGGACTGTCGACTTCTTTAACACGTTCTTCACTAGCGGAAGCCGCCGTATACTCATTTGTTTTCCAGCCCTTTTGTTTCAGCAGGTCCTGTAATTCATTCACTTCTTTTTCCGTTCCGGGAAGAGAGGCGATGGTCTTTTCTGTGGAAGCCGACAGATAAAATGTAGGATTACCGAACATGGTCGCATTGTTCGAGGCGCCGGCTATTTTGGATTTTACCTTGCGGAGGTAGAGGTCTTTGGTATTGCTGACCAATACGATATTGGAGTTGTCGATCACGTATCTCCCATCGGGGGTGGAAATGGCTTCCAGGTTGAGGATATTATAAACACCATCGGGTGACAAATAGATGGTGGCATATTGCCCGATCTCCTTTTGGATGGGCTCCCAGAAAACCCCGTAGGAAATTGTTTCCGGCAACGTATTGATAATGCTGTTCCGGTAGAAGCGGAAGAACCGCGTTTCCATCCGGGGGCCCTCGGGCAGTGGGATGACTTTCGGGCGGCTGTTATCGTTCTTCACATACAGGGCCACATACATGATCGAGTCGGTCAACGTATGATTAAAAAAACGGTACCGTACCATTTCTACGGCCACTTCATTTTTACCAAGTGCTTTTTGCACATTCTCATACGTGATCTTTTTGTTTTCAAAACTTTGTCCAAAGAGTTCTGATTTCTCGCTGAGTTCGCGCTCGAGCACCTCCACCTCATTGCTCAGCGCGGCAGGATCAATGGCGTTGTCGGTGAGCTGTTGCGTACTCATCGACAGGGCATTGGTTAGAAATTCCTTTTTCTGCACCCACAGGTTGTAGTTGGCCTTGAGGGCTTCATCGTTGCTGTTGAGAATACGTTCGCGTATTTTGATGGACGAGCTAAGAAGCAGCGCCTTGGTAAGAAGCTGATAATTGTACACTTTGCCGGAGAGGTCGCGGAAATCTTCCAGTTGTCCAAAAGCAAGGGTGTTATAAAACTCAAAATCACCTTTGATGGTGTTCCAGTATTTTGCTTTCTCCCGTTCACTCAGCGCCGGGAAATATTGCTTGATAAAATTCTCGTAGTTGCCAAGGGCCTCCTCGATGTTTTTCTTCGCGCGCTTAAACTCTTTCTCCATATAGTACACTTTGGCCAGCTTGGAGAGTACCTTTACGTATTCGGGGTGGTTGCTGCTAAAGAACCGGTTGTACAGGTCTTTCCCTCTGTTGTAAAACTCTTCGGCCTTCGGGTAGTTTTTCAATTGATAGTACACATCGCCGGTGAGGGTGTAGATACTGGCTGCATTGATGTTGCCCTTGGTTCCGGTCTTGGTACGCCATATTGTTTCGGCTTGCGTCAGTGAACTGAAGGCGATGTCATATTTTTTCTCTGAGATATAGAGTACCGCAACATTCTTTAGGATTTCGGCATATTGGGGATTGTCTTTCCCCAGCCTGCTGCCCATAATTTCCAATGATTCCTGCATCAGTTTTTCCACTTCCTTGCGGTCATCCCCCTTGTAAAATTTGATCAAGGCCAACTGCGACAGCGACTTCGCTACCTCGATATGCTGGCGGCCAAACTGCTTTTCCTGGCTAGCCAATGCTTTGAGGATGTTGTCTTCGGCTTTATCGTAATCACCGATAATGTAATCGATGTCGCTTATGAGTTTTTGGGTGGGGGCCGTTTTGGTAGACTTCTCGCCATAGATGCTGAGGGCAATTTGATTTGCTCTGGCAGCAATTTTATCGGCAGCCGTATAATCCCCCTGGGCAAGGGTCAGCCTTCCTTCGTTGACCAGAGGCTCAATCAAACGCAACGAGCTGGCACCATACAGTTTTTCATAATCATCAATTAACTTCGAGAGCTGGTCTTCCGTTTCCGAATAGCGTCCGAGTTGGATCTTCAAACTGGAGAGCTCTTTGGCGGTACTGAGTTCATCCACACCCACCAGATTTTCGGCCTTGGCAATAATCCGGGCAGAGCGGTCGAGGTTGTCTTCGGCGTCATCAAAAAGCCCTTCAATCCCAAATAGCGTTGCCTGCGTTTCAATGGCATTGATCAGGTATATTTTCTTGTCATTTTCCTTCCGGAAGGGTTCGAGGATCTTTAAGGACTTGTTCAGGCTTTCATTCGCCTTTTCGTATTGTCCCAGCTTGATCTGAAGTTTGGCGATGTGGTTGAGCTCGGCGCCATATTGAAAATCCGTATCGCTGTACTTGGAGCGGGCAATATCGGTTGCTCTATCGAGGGCCGACGTTGCTTCCTGGTAATGGTCGGTCAGCTCAAAAAGGTCAGCCATGTGGTTCAGGATATTCAAATAATCCTTGTGCCACGGTCCAATCTCTTTTTCCACTATCTTTTTGAAATCCTCATCATAGATCTTTCCCGCTTCGGCAATCTTGTTGGTGTAATCCACATAAAAGTTGGCCAATGCTACTTTCGCCAGGTGAGCCTGAGGGGCCTCTTCTCCAAACAGGTTGATATTGATTTCCAGGATGTCATTCAGGTATTTTTCCGCATGGGCATAATTTTTCTCCTGGACAGATAGTTCGTATAAAAACGCCATAACGTTCGCCGTGGTAATGTTGTACCGCGGCAGGCCGGACGTATTGGTGATGAGATTCAAGGCGTCATTTTCGAGATTTCTGATTTTGTCGTTGCTTAGTTTAGAGTCGAATTCTACGGCTTTCAACCGCACCCGGTAAATACTGGAGGAGGAGTAGCCTTTGATCAGTTTTTCATATTCCAGCTTGGTATTCAAGTAGCGTGATTCACTGCTGCCATGGAGTAGTTGGGCCAGGTATTTCTCGTAAATTTCTATGCCGAGGTAATGAGAAGCTTTGTGCGAAATTTTCAGATTGCTCAGCGTATTATCATATTCCATTTCCCGGGGCAAATTCTCATTTCCATTTTCAATCAGGATATTGGCATTGTAAAATTGGTTGCGCACATAGGCGAGGCTGGAGGTTCCCAGGTTCTTCTTGATCCATTGAGCAGCAAAGACCAGTGTATCGTCGGCATTTCTCAGGTTTCCTTGTTCGCCATACGTTACACCGATCGACGTGAGGACACGGGCATAGTCGTTGAAGCGTTGCATGATCTCCTGTTCAGGGATCTTGCGGCTTTTTAAATTGCCCTTCTCGTCGACAAAGCTTTCCTGTTTCGCCGTTCGTTTAATGTAATAGTCCTTACTGGCCCACAATAGCCCGAGC
>DATHFS010000675.1:0-3180 GCA_035317975.1 Cyclobacteriaceae bacterium
TGCGCGATGAATTGAAAGCACATGCCGACCAACAAGTAAAGTACTTCACCGCCGCCATTTCAGCCATTGCCGTGGGGCTTTTCATTGCGATCAACAACCGGGATCTGGTGACCCACCTTATCGCTTACCTCGTAATTGAAAATGGCATTTTTTTGTTATCCCTTGCACTGGGCAATGAGATGCCCATGTTTGTGAATGCCGCCATCCTCCTCGACATTTTTACCAGCGTGCTGATCATGGGTATATTCTTCAACAGGATGAAGGACTATTTCGAGAACGTAGACGTAAATCAATTGTCCAAACTCAAAGACTAACAGGATGATCTATCTCTTTTTTGCCGGCACCCTCCTACTATCTGTTTTTGCCTATTTTATTAATAACAGGGCGCTCAGCCACACGATGGTATTCCTTTACGTCGCGATGATGGTTGGGCTTGGGCTATACCTGGCTCCGCGCGCCGGACAAGATCTGAATGAGTTTTTCTTTAGCGACCGGCTTGGACTGATCTTCTTCACCCTCCTGATCATCATTACGTTTGTTTCGGCCATTCACTATATAAAATCTTCGGCGAACCGCGCGAATACACCCCGGGTCATTGCCTTGCATAACGCAGGAACCATCTTCTTCACGGGAGCCATGATCGGCGTTTTATTCACCTCCCATTTTGGCACACTTTGGGCCTTCATGGAAGCCACTACCCTGGGTGCATCGGTCTTGATTTACCATAACCGTACACAGGATGCCCTCGAGGCGACCTGGAAATACCTTTACGTTTGTTCTATTGGTATTGCGCTGGCCTTTACCGGCGTTCTATTCCTTGCTTTTGCGGCTCAACAAGTGGGTCACCTTGATTTTTCTTTTGCCTCTATTAAAGCCGAAGCCGGACAACTCAACACCGTTTGGCTTAAGGCTTGTTTTCTTCTGGTCGTTACAGGGTTTAGTGTTAAGATGGGCCTGGTTCCGTTGTTCAACGTCGACATCGATGCGAAAGACGCCTCCCCCTCTCAGGTGGGCGCCAGCCTCTCTTCGGTATTGATGAATGCCGGGTTCGTCTCGATCTACCGCTTCTATGAGGCGTTCTCCGCGACCAGCATTCTGCCCTGGATGAATAAATTGCTCGTCATCACCGGCGTTTTGTCCTTGTTTTTTGCCGCCGTCTATGTGCTTCGGGTGAAAAACGTAAAGCGCATGTTTGCCTATTCCAGCATGGAACACGCATCCCTGGTGATGATTGCTTTCTCCTGCGGCGGACTGGGTTATTTCGCAGCCATTCTTCACCTGGTCATGCATTCTCTTGTCAAATCCAGTTTGTTCTTCCAGGTATCGCAAATGCACCGGATATTCAGCAGCAAGCTGGACGATAACATAGGGAGTTACTTAAGGGTAAATCCTTTGGGCGGACTGGTGATGCTGCTCGGATTCCTTTCCATCATTGCCATGCCGCCTTCCGGAATTTTGATCTCTGAATTGTACATGTTTCAGGCCTTGGTTGCCAAAAACTATTGGTGGATCGCCTTGATCGTCCTGTTATTGGTGCTGATCATTATTTACGGACTTGCCGTAAAAATGCTGGGCATTATATTTCTTAAGAAGCATGCCCAGAAAATTAATCTGGAAGGATCAACGCCGTATGAATCCATCATTCAGCTGGCGTTGATCCTGATCGTATTTTATATCGGCCTTTTCCGGCCATCGATTGTCGTTGACAGTATCCACCTTGCTATTCAATCCCTACCCATCTAATATGGAATCAACCGCCACCCTCGCCTTCGCCGTGACCAAAAATCAAGGCACCCTTCCGTTGAAAGATATCCCCGTACTCCCCTACGGATCGTTTCAGACCGAAATACTACAGCTGATGAAAGAGCCCTCCGCTCATTGCATCAACTATTATGCTTATCGCCTTGGCGAATCGCTGAAATTCATCTGTTGCATCGCCGATGACAAGACCGGGGATATCAACGTCCTCAGCCACGAAATGCCCGTGAAAGAGAAAATGCAGCTCACATCCATCGCCCGCGAAATTTATGCGCTTCATATCTACGAGCGTGAGATCGCTGAGAATTTTGGGGTAGAGTTTGTCTATAGCCCCTGGGCTAAGCCTGTTCGTTATGCCTTCAACCGCGCCAACAAAGAGAACGTCATCAATACCTATCCCTTTTATAAAATTCAAGGCGATGAATTACATGAAGTTGGCGTGGGGCCCATCCATGCCGGCGTCATAGAACCCGGTCACTTCCGGTTTCTCTGCAACGGGGAAACCGTATTGCATCTTGAAATTCAATTGGGCTGGCAGCACCGTGGTATAGAGCAACTATACCTTTCCAAGCCTTCTATACTTCAACGCACTGTTTTATCGGAATCCATCGCAGGCGATACCGCCGTCGGTCATGCTTCTGCTTTTGCAGCCTTGCAGGAATCCCTTGGATCGGTAGCGGTATCGGAGCGGCTTGACATTGAACGCACTATTGCTTTGGAACTGGAGCGTATTGCCATGCACGTAGGCGACCTGGGCAACCTGAACATAGGCCTTGCCTACCAACTTGCTTCTTCGGTCTTTGGAACGCTGCGAACACCCGTGATCAACTACACTCAAACCTGGTGCGGCAACCGTTTCGGCAAAGGGCTGATCAGGGTGGGCGGTACACACTATCCCTTTACAGAGGAGCTGTCCGGTAAACTGACAAAGCTCCTGGACAATTTTGAAGAACGTTTTGATCCGATGGCGGAGCACATGTTCGGATTACCGAGTGTCCTGATGCGTATTGAGAACATTGGGAAGGTAACAGAAAAGCAAATGCGGCTTATCGGTGCAGTAGGAATGGCTGCCCGCATGGCCGGCGTGGCGCGCGACATCCGTCAGTCACATCCTTTTGCTGCCTATAAAAAATATCCTGTTACAACGGAAACGCTGGAGGCTGGAGATGTGTGGGCCCGGGCGATGCTTCGCAAAATGGAAATCAAACGGTCAATCACATACATCCGTGACCTGATGGCCATCCACAAAAAATTGAATCAACAGACTCCCGTACCGGTAAAGGAAAGTGAATCAAGGCTTGCGCCCAACGCGCTGTGTATCTCTATGGTAGAAGGGTGGCGGGGTGAAATAGACCATTGCGCCATCACGGATAACAAAGGACAGATCGTGCACTACAAAGTAAAAGACCCTTCCGTTCATAA
>DATHFS010000676.1:0-3462 GCA_035317975.1 Cyclobacteriaceae bacterium
AGTTTCTTTTTGAATCGGCTCTTCTTAACGTGATCGGAATCGTGGTGGCCGTTCTTTTGACCATTATCCTGCTACCTAAATTGGGCGACTTTGTCGGCAAGGAATTATCGCTTGACTTGACGGACAACCGGGTGTGGCTGATACTGGCTGCATTAACAATAGGGGGGAGTCTGGTTTCCGGCATTTACCCTGCTTTTGTACTTTCATCATTTAAGATTTCGAAAACCTTGCGGCCTGAAAACCAACGTGGCCCGTCACTTCGAAAGGCATTAATCGTTTTTCAGGTTGTATCCTCGTTTGTTCTGGTCGCCGGAACATTTACAATATACAGGCAGCTTCGCTTTATGCAATCGCGCGACAAAGGATTACAATTAGATCAGATGCTGGTGGTAGCCGGGCCCGGAAATTTGAGCTGGCATGAGGCTCAGCGCCGCCTGTCCTCTTTCAAGGAACAGGTGCTTAAGATTTCGGGTGTCGACGGCATCGCTACATCCGCGTCCATACCCGGCCGCGAACACAATTGGGGCGTCAATGTACGGAGAGCAGATGCTGCGGCTGATGCTGCCAGGCTTGGCAGTGCTGTTTGGGTGGACACAGACTTTATCTCAACGTACCAAATAAATCTCCTCGCGGGCAGAAATTTCGATTCGAGAATATCGTCGGACATGCGCTCGGTAATTGTCAATGAGGCTGCCGTGAAGGTGTTTGATCTCGGCACAAACGACCAAGCGGTTGGACAACGAATCCTCCTTGATCGCGATACTATGGCTGTCCTCGGTGTGACAAGCAACTACAACTGGAACTCTCTGAAATCGGACTACACACCTTTTCTGTTGCTCCCGGATACTATTCAAACGATTCATGCATCAATTCGCATTCGGTCAGGTTCAATTCCGGATATTATTGAACGAGTCGGGAAGATCTTTAAGGAAATGATGCCGGATGAACCATTCGAATATTCTTTCCTGGATGAGACCTTTAACGTTCAGTATAAAAGTGAGCAGGTTTTTGGAAAATTGTTTGTGCTTTTCGCGGGGCTGGCGGTGGCGATTTCGTGCCTTGGGCTATTGGGTCTGGCTTCTTTTGTTACTACCCAACGTCTAAAGGAAATAGGGATCAGGAAAGTAATGGGTGCGTCGGTCAGCAACATCGCCGTGCTGCTGTGTTCTCAATTCATTGTGATAGTCCTGTTTGCTTCGGTCATTTCAATTCCGCTCGCATGGATTGGGATGAATTGCTGGCTGCAAGGCTTCGCGTTCCGAGTGGACTTAGCTTGGGACATGTTTGCCGTACCAATCCTTTTGCTAAGCGCAGTTACGCTATGTGCGGTTGGGCCGATCGTAGTCAAGGGCGCGCTGACCAGCCCTGCTCAGGTGCTGAAGTCGGAATGAGCGGCAATCGATTCTGAATGGGTTCAATACGAACCGTGATCTCATATCTAACATTATGGCCAGAAAAAACCTCATTTTGTTGCCAAAAGTGGAAAGGGTCCTGGTCGAAATTGGGCGAAAACATCAAGCTGGCAAGGAGCCTGGGTAGAAATTGAAAATGACAAAGGCATAAAATAGCGCTTCCGTATAGTCGGCTATGACGAAATTTTTGATACCAACCATTACATCTCTATGGACTCACCAATGGCAATCGCCCTGATGAATAAAAAAGCAGGTGATGAAGCAATTGTGAAGACAAGTGCGGGTGAGTTTGTTTGGCTTGTGACTAAGATTGAGTATCAGAAATAAAAAAACTCCGGATGAAAAAATCGTTTGCTGATATCACGAAAAGTATAAAGATTTGATACGTTTTTCTTACAGTGCAAAAAAACGCCCCTTGGGATAACCAAGAGGCATTTGTTGTGATCCCGCTGGGTTAGCAATTTTATACATTCCCCGTTGCCCCGACACATACGCTTGAAGGACCAGTAACCACGGTAGTAGGGCTGGGGCCTGCAAAGCGATTAGAGACAATTCAATTCATTGATATTGGCAAAAAGGGTTCACTAATCTATAATACAGGGTTTCTTCTGATGTATTTTTTATCATCAAAACTGATCACATAGTCAGATTTAAAATGAGCGCTTTTCTGATAATAATCCGTGGTAATGATCTGAGCACCGGATCGACAGGCAGCTTGAAATCTTCTTTTATCATTGAGGCGAGCTTCCCGTGTATCCGCGTCAGCGCGGGTTCTTACTATATATCTTTTATTCACCATCTCTTTTATTTTCGCGGAGTCTTTCATCGGATCATTAATTATCATGATTGCAGCCTCTGGATTTCCGCTTGGAATATTCACAAAAAGAACCCGATCCTTTAACGAAGGATGGCCTTGAGTGTATGCCGAAATTTTTTCTCCGGTTTCATCCAAAATAAAAATAAATCGTCCTTTTGCTTTCGACAACTTAGGCCAGTTACCCGCTATCACCGCTGCCTCTAACGTTTTTGCCTTGCCGCGCACATCATCCGGGACTATGAGTTTACTTTTGCCAAGATTCTCTAAAATGGTTTTATCAAGGTCGCTCAGGATTTCCGGTGTGAATTTTTCCGGAATGGTGAAGCCCGGGCGATTAATAGCGTCATCCTTGGTATTCATAGTTATAAATACGGGATAATGTTCTTTATGCGAATCCGACCAAGTCTTCAACTCCTGTAAACATTTTTTAAAAGTCAGGCAATTACTTCTGAAATCAATATCCTGAACATGGAGCACTTTAAAACCGGGCTCTTTCATCACACCTTCGGGATCATATGGAGGCTTCTGCCCAGGTGCCCACTCCAATCCCATGGGTGCAGCATATTTACCACCTTTTATATCTGCATACACATCGATCTCCAGGTTTTGCAGCCCCATCGAAAGCTGTTCGGACAAACTAACATGGCTATACTCAAGTCCTCTGGCAGCGAGCGAGTCCCGACTTTTGACCAACATAAGCAAAGCTGGATCAATAGCTTGTTTGTAACTGTTGTGCGAACCGACAACTTGTATCTCATTAATTGGCAGATCATCTAAATCCGTGCCAACTGGATTAGAAACAAAAAACAGAAGAATGGCGAATGGGAAGAATTTCATAATTTTATCAATCAGCCGACATCTCTCAGTATCCCGGATTTTGCACTAAAAATCCTTTTTCACTAGAGGCTCCGTCTATTGCTTTCTGAGGGATCGGGAACAATCTTTTGTGCACATCGCTGTCGGTCTTACCCGTCCAGCTTCCTTCGTATTGGCCGAATCGTATTTGATAGTTTCGCCTCAGGCCTTCCCAATACAGTTCAAATCCCGCTTCACGAAACAACACGTTCAGATCAATAGAAGTCAACGCTTTCGGAGTTTGCGCGGGGCGGGCAGTTCTGGAAGTTCTTAACGTATTGACGTCTTCCAAAGCCCCGGCGTTGTCGCCATTTCTAAGCTTTGCTTCAGCCCGCATCAGGTACATCTCACCCAAACGGAGTAAAACCAAATCGACAC
>DATHFS010000677.1:0-2695 GCA_035317975.1 Cyclobacteriaceae bacterium
AACTAAGGGTCGCCTTTAAATAAGTCCAGAGTACAAGTCATGCGTTCCCAGCCTTGAGTGGCCGTATTACTTCACATGTTGTATCCAACACAAATAGGACTCAAGGGCCATGACTCCCTTTTCTACCGGCAATCGTTATGCCACTGACAATCTGTTTATTAGATTTTTATTCGGTATCAAAGACTTAGTTTTGAAGGCTTTTGAGTTGTCCACAAATAATGGCTTGACCAAATTCATTGTAACTTGTTGTAAATCAGCCAAATAAGTGTTAACCGTATGGTAATGTGGATAAGTACAAAATTTTGTGGAATTCTATTTTAGCCATTTCAAGCTCGCTTCTAAGTGCCTGACTTTGAACTATTTTATGAGTTTCTTGCCTCCTATGAAAAATCGTAAGCATTGAAATCAATCTTCGCCTTGATGGGACAACTTGTTTGGATAAACATACGTTTTTTGAGAAGATGATTTGTAATCGTATCCTGGTTTTAGTGTTTTCATTTTGCACGCAGGTTTCGCTGGCACAGAAAGCGGAGCTAGTGAGCCTGGATAAGCTTCAAAGGCTGATGGCCTCCACAGATCAACCGGTTCAAATCATCAATTTCTGGGCAACCTGGTGCGCTCCTTGCGTAAAAGAATTGCCTTTGCTTGAAAAACTCAACCGGGAACGAAATGACGTGAAGGTGACGTTGGTGAGCATGGACATGGATTTGGACCCCAACCCTGAGAAGGTGTATAAGTTCATATCCCGCAAGAATATCCAGTCCCGGGTCGTCATTTTGAATGAACGGGACCCGAATTCCTGGATCAGTAAGATCGATACGAGTTGGTCCGGCGCATTGCCCGCCACCTTGATCGTCAATAGCATTACCGGCAAACGAAGGTTCTGGGAACGGGAATTGCATGAAGGTGATCTGGAAAGATTACTGGAAGAGGTCAAATAACAAAGAATCTCAAATAAAACTGAACAGGTATGAATACGATGAAAAAAGCGGTGACTGGACTGGTAGTGGCTCTCTTTTTTGCAGGCAGTCCGGTAAAAAAGGGGTATGACGTAGGAGATAGTGCAACCGATTTTAAATTAAAAAATGTGGATGGCAGGATAGTGTCGCTGGCCGACTATAAAGACGCCAAAGGATTCATTATCGTGTTTGATTGCAATACGTGCCCTTACTCCCGCGCCTACGACGAGCGCATCGTGGCCTTGAGTAAGAAATATACTCCTCAGAACTTTCCCTTGATTGCTATCAATGCAAATGATCCGGAGAGCTCATCCGGTGATTCCTTTGATAACATGGTTAAAGATGCCAGGCGCAAGGGCTATGATTTCCCTTATCTCGTTGATGAAACGCAAGGGGTGGCGAAAGCCTATGGAGCTACCAATACGCCCCATGTGTTTGTGCTGATCAAAAACGGAAGCAATCTAACGGTGGCCTACATCGGAACCATCGACGATAATGCACGAAATCCTTCCGATGTAAAGAAGAAATACGTTGAGAACGCCGTTGATGCACTGTTGGCTGGCAAGCCTGTAACCACGACAAAAACAAGGGCGGTGGGGTGTGGAATCAAATGGAAGGATGCGTAAGCTCCTTAAATCATAGCCAGTATCTCTTCGACGTATTCCCGGGAATTGCTCAGTCGTGGAACCTTATTTTGGCCCCCCAGTTTTCCTCTTTTCTTCATCCAATTATAGAAAGTGCCCTCGGCGACACTGTGTATTTTAGGCCCCACTAAAGCCAGATCATGGAACCGTTTTGCATCGTAATCAGAGTTGACTTTACGCAACGTCTCGTCCAGGATGCGTGTAAAGTCGTCAAGGTTGCCTGGTTTGATTTTGAATTCAATTATCCATTCATGGCCGCCTCGCTTTGATTTTTGGAGGTAAATGGGGGCGGCGGTAAAATTGTCAATCACGGCACCGGTGAGTTCACAGGCTCGTGTCACGGCTGTCTCGGCGTTTTCAATGATCACTTCTTCGCCAAAAGCATTAATGAAGTGTTTGGTTCGTCCTGAGATCTTTATGCGGTGGGGCGAAAGGCTTGTAAACTTGACGGTATCCCCGATGTTATAGCGCCAAAGTCCTGCATTGGTGGTGATGACCATGGCGTAGTTTTTCCCAATCTCTACTTCACTCAAGCTCAACGCCTCCGGATACTCCTTGTCTACTTCTTCCATGGGGATGAACTCATAAAAGACGCCATAGTCGAGCATCAACAAGAGCTCGTCGGAATCTTTCCTGTCCTGGATGCCGAAGAATCCTTCACTGGCATTGTAGGTTTCCCAATAATTCATCTGATCGCTGGGGATCAAACTCCGGAAGAGGTTTCGGTAAGGGGTAAAGGAAACCGCCCCATGAAAGAACACTTCCAGGTTAGGCCACACTTCAAGAATGTTATTTTTCTTTTGCATCTCCAGGATCCGTTGGATGAGCAAGACGGTCCACGTCGGCACTCCGGCGATGTGGGCCACATCCACTTTAGCCGTCTCGGCCGCTATCCTGTCTATTTTGTCTTCCCAGTCCCCCAGCAGAGCCACTTCCAAACTCGGTGTACGGATAAATTCCGCCCAGGGTGGAAGATTTTGCATGATCACGGCCGACACGTCGCCATAGTGGGAAGACGCAGTCGGATCAAATTCATTTACCTGGTAGCTCCCTCCAATGCCCAGGCCCTTACCATTGAATATTCTGGTTTCT
>DATHFS010000678.1:0-7224 GCA_035317975.1 Cyclobacteriaceae bacterium
TGTCAGACGTTCCGATCAGGAGCTTCAACCTGTTCAATTCATTGATGTACGATTGGGTGACATTTCTGATTTGAAGGTTATATTGCTCGGCAATAAGTTTGGTACGAATCAGGTCCGTCCGGGTGATCACCAGATTTTTCAAACGGAGTTCGCTGATTTTTACCAGGCTATCGATGTTATGCTGTGCGTCGAGGAAAAGGTCAAGTTTGGTTTTCAAAACCCAGGTCTCCAGCCATTGGTTGGCCACGTCAAAAGCCAGGTTGCGCTGCAATTC
Source organism: Cyclobacteriaceae bacterium (assembly GCA_035317975.1). Taxonomy (GTDB): domain Bacteria; phylum Bacteroidota; class Bacteroidia; order Cytophagales; family Cyclobacteriaceae; genus ELB16-189. The sequence continues at coordinate 275 of DATHFS010000678.1, forward strand.
CAGGAAGTGATTTTGTTCCAGTAAGACATTTTGCTGGGCCAATTCGATCCTATACTTTCTCTGATACGGGAGGCGGATGGGCTTGGTAACCTGCCACCACACCTGGCGGTTGATCGGGTTAAATTGTTCTGATCCTTTGGCAAAATACTTTGAATTCACAAGCTGCAAACTCTGGTTATTCAATACCAGGTTTGGCCTCAGCTTGGCTGAAATTATATCCGTTTCGGCAATGCCGATGTTGTAATGGGCCGTCCTTAAAAACAGATTGTTGATTTTCGCCTCCTGAACGGCTTGTTTTAAGGAGAAGGTGCTTTGAGAAAACGATCCGGTGCTTAGGCCGAGCAGAAAGAAAGCCCCGTAAAACCTTTTTTTGAAGTTCATCAAGCTAATATTCTTAATCTACGGCAAGCGCCAGGGAAGATGATCTTTAAAATTAGGGATTTTATTGCGATTTAGACCGTTGGCTACCGGAAAGGTCACAAACATTTCAGGCATTATTTATTACAAGAATGGTAAAATGGCCTTATTTGTATTGGGACTTGTTTATCGAATCCTCCGTAATGACCCACCGCCTTCTTATGAAAGCCCTGCTTGGTTTTATTGGCTGCTTTGCCTCCTGGTTTGCCTTTTCCCAATCGGTTGAATTGCCGTTCAATAAAGTAACCATGGCCGACCTGGATATGAAGTCCTATCAAAAAGATACCAGTGCCAGCGCAGTTGTATTGAATGAAACCGGAAGCGCCCATATCAGTTATGGAAAAAATATTGATCTTGATTTTGACCTATCCCTCATCCTATGAAGTCGATGAACTCCCGGCACCGGTGGCTTTGAGTTTGCCCCAGGGTGGAGGCCGCTATTTTTTTAATGTAGCAAAGTTGGGAAATAAGGTAACGCTGAGCAGCAGCCTGACGATCAATAGATCGGTCTATAACTCAGTGGAGTATCATTATCTCAAGGAATTGTTTGCACGCGTGGTGCAGATCCAACAGTCACAAATCGTTTTTAAGAAGAAGTGAATTTCTTTGGATAGATTGATTTGTCCCCGCTTTTATCGGCCTTACCCTTCATTAACCGACTAAAATGTTGATTGGAACGATTTTTTTTGGTTCTTTTCTATAAAGTAGCGTAAATTGTCTCTCTTAACCAACGCGATCAAACCTTATGAGACTATTGCTGGTCTTTTGCAGTTTTCTGCTATCCTTTTCCCTCTTCTCCCAAACCCCTTCGGTCAGTCCGGAACTTAAGAACGCATCCTTGCAGGAACGGTATTCATTGATGAAGTCCACTTCGCAGACTTTTCAGGATTATAAAGTTATTAAGGAGACGTGGCTGGATAAAGAATGGAAGATCATGATCGACTCGGTCCGATCCGGCCGCGCCAAATTGCGCGAAGCAAAAGCGGAAGGTGCCAAACTGGAATCCGAATTGCTGGCGACCCAACTCACCCTTAAACAAAGGGAAGCATCCATGGCCGCAACAGAGCACGCCGCTTCACATATTGACTTCATGGGAATTGATTTTAACAAAACTGCCTTTACCGGACTCGCCATCGCTGTTGTTGCAGGCCTGGTAGTGTTGTTGGTGCTAATGGTGGGAAGACTCAAAATGGTCAGCCATGATATAAAGGAGAAGACAGAGGCCTTTGATAATCTTACTCAGGCATTGGAAGAACATAAACGCAATGCCCTCGAAAAGCAGGTCAAACTTTCCCGCGAACTACAAAACGAACGCAACCGGATTCAGGAAATGCGCAGCACAAAAGTGTAGCGTTTCATTGATCAAGGCATTCCGTAGTTTACCACCAGGCTGTAGGGATGGCCGGGCTGGATTGTTACCATTCCATACTTAAAACCTTTTATTGATTTAACGGAATAGGGCTGTGTTATTCCATTGCTCGTTATTTTAATTATTTTCTTTCCATTGTACACCGCGGGTACCATACACGTGAGTCCGTTACGGTGGGGTAACGAGGATTTAATTTTGAATGCCAGCTGATGCCTCGTCCACTGAATGTCGCTGAACGTGGCTTCCTCTTTTGCTTTGAGGAAATCGAGAAGGTTCTGTTCCGTCCAAACCGGGATTCCTTTGCTGTTGGCATAGTCTAAACTCTTCAGTAAGGGTACCTTCGAAAAGAAATACTCATTGTTGTGGGCCCTGACGCTGATAAAAGAATACACCTCGTCCAGGCTCCTGTCCATCAGCCCCTTAAAACAATTGTAATATCCATCCTGGTCTTTATGTTCCATGTATTGCTGATCATATACATTATTTAGCTGCTGAAATACGTTTATCACCCTACCGTTTGTATCGGCAAATTTCATAGCCAGACCACTGCCCGTGAAGTTGCCTTGATTCGTCCCCATCTCGCCTAGAAAATGTCCCTGATCCGATCCATTATCATAGTGCGCGTAATTGCAATCCAACGCTACTCCATTGTTTTCTTCAATTCTCGCCTGCGCTGCGAAATCGAGGACACCCTCTGCGTTTTTCCCGCACCAAACAAACCAATGATTGGTAACGGTATGCATGGCGGTAATTCCATAATTACGTTGCAATTCGTTTTGCAACGCCTTGTATACACTGTCCATTGTATTCCAGTCCGGATTCCCGGCTTGTCTGGTATCATCAGGATGGCCGGAGATCTCAAAGCCTTTCGCAGTCCACGTCTCCACCCAGGTTCTTGAAATATATTCTACCTCTTTAATATAGAGCGTCATTTTGGCCCGCTTTGCATCCACGTCGTTGAACTGGGGACCAAACTCAGCTTCTTTGGAATCTTCACCATCATTGTTGAGCGTTACAAGGCATTTTAACGTGTCGGGGAAATACCAAAAACGGGGGAGGGGTTTATGATAGGCGCTTAGGTGTTCGATGCCGTGTGTTAATAACCTCATTTGTTCATCGGCCTGGTTAAGCGTATTTTTAGATGTATTGACATAGCCGTTGGTAAATAGATCCATGGCGCGAATTCCGGTGATGCCGTCCATCTCCCGGCTGGCATTCCGGAAATTTCCCTGCCGCGTGAACACAATACTTTTCGGTAGATTGTATAAAAATGCCATAGCATGACCATGGCCATAATCATTCACAATGACGGCAGGATGTACCGTGGAGGTCACTGCATCTTTGTACAATGCTGCTATGCTTTTTCCACTCTTAAGATCAACTTCGTCGGCTTCTCCATGAAATTGTAAAGTCTGAGAAGTAATTCCGTTCCCGATTTCAGTGTGGGTGTCTATTAAGATATAGGCGTCATCAAGGGTAGTCCCGGTGGTCGCAATCCCAAAAACATCATTTAGCTTCTTATCAGGTTTAAATGCAATCAGACTTCCCCCTTCTTTAACATAGTGGCCAAGCATATCCTTTTGCGCTTCACTTAAAATAGTTTCGGCCAGGATCACGATATCAAACCCTTTTAAGTAGTGCAACGTTACTTTTGTATCCTCCAAGGGATGAATTTCAAATTCATTAAATCCCTCTGCTTTTAAAATTTCAGCCGTGTAGGATCCGAAATGGTTGTCCGTGGCTAATACCAGAATCGGAAAGGGTGGATTGCCCGCGGCAGACGTAATCCCGGTGATGAACAACCCGATCACGAAGAGCGCCATGAATGTTTTGATTACCATCGCGATCATTTATTTAAAATACGGGAATAGAAACCGATGATCTCCCCCTCCATGGCGCCGGTGATCCGGTTAATTTCCAGGGGTGTCTGAAAAAGCAATTGATCCGGTTTGCCATATAGACTGTAAATGTCTTCTGCTGACTTCATCCTGCGCCGAACTTCAGGCAGGTCTGCATGTCGATCCAGCGTGGGGGAAATAATCATTAATGGCCGGGGAGCAATACAGGAAATAATTTCCCCGAAATCAACAGGAGCCTCCGTGGGGTTCCCGGCATATAGTCCCAACCTTGGGATGAATCCATGCAAGTGTGAATAGGTTCTCAGGCTTTCGTAATTTTTGTTGCTCGCTCGCCAGGGGGAAAAGGCAGATACGACCGCCGTACCGGCTATCCTATCGTCCTGGGCAGCTGCAATCAATGCTACGGTTCCCCCGATCGTATTGCCCAACAAAAAGATGTGCTTGCTGTCGATGAAATCAATTTTATCCAGGGCATCCGCGCAGGCTTTAACGTCCGTCACCATTTTGCCCATCGTTGACCATTCCGGAAACCGGTCGTAGAAATACCGGGCTTCCTCCATCCTTGTGCCAAAGCCGAACTGGTCGATGGCCAATACAGCAAATCCCTTATCAATCAGTCCCTGAAAAAAACGATCGTTTCCACGACCTAGCTCCGTGCTATAGCCCTTTGCAAAACCATGCCCATAAGAATATTCGTGTAGGTAGACAACTACAGGCATTTTTCCACCGGATTTCACCACTTTATTTCCAGTTTTATCCACGGGATAATACAGCATGCCCTTCAGGTTATCACCAATGGAGCTATAGGGTCCAATGTACATCACCGCTGCACCCGAAACTTCCGGACGCCCGGTGATCCTGTCAATCCAGTCTCCTTCCGTCCCCGCTATTTTACCGGAATGCTTTACGCCCGATGGTTCCTTTCCCAAAAGCCATTTCAGGTTGGCGAGAATTACTTTTCGCTGCCGGTTAAACCGGGTGGTGTCGGGATAGGACTGGAGCCTGACCGCTGTTATCTTCCGCGACGCGAGGCTGTCGTCTTTGTGGGTTCGTGACCAGTTGGCAAAGGAATAATCAAAGTAGAGTTTGTTCTCCCAGGGGATCCGCCTCCGGTTGAACCGGATGTCCAGGAAGTCAATGCACCGCTCCAGGTCGCGTGAGGCCACCTCATGCTCACCCATGCGTGGTAATACGCCTATGTTTTCATTGGCACCCAAAAAGCGATATACTTTTTTAACCGATTGATAGCACTGCTCGTTTGACCAGGGGTTCAATTCCTGTTCTGCGATAGAATAATGGAATAGCGCAATCCGGGGAGCGATCAATGCGATCAATAAATTCTGATCGATTGGAAGTTTATCCTCCCGGCCAAAGAAAAAACGAAAGCGCGGATGAAACCATTGCGGATTAAAACCGGCCACGATATCCAGTGTTTCGCTGTCGAATTGCGGATCGCCGTAGCGCCAGGGAGCAATCCCGCCTGTACCGCAACTGCTGGAAACAACAGCGGCAATCCGTTCATCAAAGGCCGCCGCCCACACAGATTGTTTTCCATTTCTGGAATGGCCCGTGATGGCGATCTGATCGCGATTGGTTTCCTTACGCGTAAGCAAATAATCAACTACCCTTGACGCTCCCCATGCCCGCCGCATCAATGCGCTAAAATCATAGGATGGGTACAACGCCTGGTAGTCCTGTGTATCATCTTTGTCATCGGCCGCTGCATATACACATCCAATGTAACCGCGCCTGACGGCGAGTTGAGCCCAGTTGCGATGACTCCATTGAGTAAGGTAGACGGGGAATGGACCATTTCCTTCCGGGACCATCAATTCCAGAGTCATGCGTGCTTTGTTTTGAGGACCAAACCGCAACTCGATCATTTGAACATGTGTTCCGCCTTCCATGTTGTCCGACAGTACAGTTGCCTCAACATGTTCCGGAGGGGGAGGGACAGTTCCCGAAACCCAGTGTTGAAATTCCTTTTTTATCCACTCCCTTTTTTCCCGCCATTGCTCTTTTGTAAGGATGGGAATATCAACCCCACCTTTGTTGAGCACCAGTGGTTCGGGTAAAAAAGGGGTGGAGGGCATTTGATCAAAGTCGGGAGGCAATTCCCCCGTTTGTTTCAGCCATCCCGTCCAGGTGCTGTCCTGTGTCGTGACGCGCCAGGAATATTTATTTTTAAGATAATACGTCGTGTCAATGATCTTCAGAATATCCTGAAGATAGTGGCTGCGTTTTGAAATGTCAGATTGAGCAATCGCAGAAGTAGGCGCGCATCCGGCGATGAACATACTCACTATGAATGTTGTGATGAAGTGCTGTTTATACATTTAAATTGTTTTACAATATACCTCATTCTGAAATCTTTGTGTCTTAGTGCGTCCCGCGCCCTTGTTGGTGTTTGCGGAGGATGAGGGCGGAGACACCAACAAGACTTCCGGGCACACGTGCTTGTTGGTGATCCTTCGCGCATGCCAACCCACAACACCAACAAGGGCGGGAGAAATGTTCTTCGTGTCTTTGTGCCTTTGTGGCGATGTCAGTGGGTCAAATTGGCTTTGTACGGGTTAATTTAGCCCTTAATACAAGACAAAAGCAAAATAGTGGTGGAATAGCGGAAATTATTTGGCAATTTTATGCTGTTCATTCCCCGCCCAAACCGGTTTTCAACTAAGCTGTTAACGTGATATTTATGAATACCAGGAAAAACGTTTCAAGAAGAAATTTTATAAAGCGATCCTCGCGTGGTTTAGGGGCAGGAATGGTTGGCGTATCTACTACTTCCGCCGTCACACCCGGAGATGATCTTAATGAAACTAAAAAATTACCCAGAGAGATTCGTGTTGCCAGTGTTGATCTGAAAGGACTTTGGCCTGACACCACCAGGGAATCACGAATAAAACGGATTCTCGAAAGAATGGAAGGTGTCACCGGGATGAAACCCGACCTTGTTTGCCTGCCGGAACTATTTGATACATCCTGGGTGGAAGAACGAAAGCCGCTGGGCGAGTTAGCGGAGGATGAAAAGGTTCCGGGTCCGGTGACCAGCAGAATTGCAGCATTTGCAAAGAAAAATAACTGTTACGTGGCATGCCCGCTGTTCACAAAGAAGGACGGGCATTTTTATAATAGTACCCTGCTTCTTGATCGAAAAGGAAGCATCGCCGGTGTGTATCATAAAACGCATCCTACAAAAACGGAAATTTACCCTGACCAGGCTTTTAAGGGCGGTGGCACGGTGCCGGGAGCAATTGATCAACCCATCGTTGAAACCGACTTCGGAAAAGTGGGCATGCAGA
>DATHFS010000679.1:0-6508 GCA_035317975.1 Cyclobacteriaceae bacterium
TAGACTGCCACCTCAAAGCATTACCTAAACAAAATCATCATGAAACCCGCCTTCTTCCTGTTCTTCTTTTGTGCGCTAAACTTTGCTGTTGCACAAAATTCACCCGTCGGTGTTTTTCAGAATCATGCCGATATTGGCAATCCCAAACTTGCCGGCGCCGCTGTCTATGACGAGGGCACTCAATCGTAGCAACTCAAGGGAGCCGGCTACAATATTTGGTTTGGAAGGGATGAATTTCAATATGCATTCAATAAACTCAAAGGGGACTTCATTCTTACCGCCAATTTTGAATTTGTCGGTGCCGGCAAAGAGGCCCACAGGAAAATAGGGTGGATGGTCAGGGCATCAACGGATGACAATGCTCCTCATTACAGTGCCGTGCTCCATGGTGATGGTCTGACGATGCTTCAATGGAGGCCCTTGAAAGGCGCGTTCATGAGAGATCCGGAAGATCAACTGTCGGCGTCCAAAAAAAATTACACGATCTTACAGTTGGAGCGCACCGGAAAAACGATAACCATGCGGGCAGCTCACCCGGGCGAGCCCCTTCAATTGATCGGATCTACTCACATGGACGCCATGCCGGACGAGCTGCTGGCCGGATTATTTATCAGTTCTCATAATGCAGACAATGTGGAAGAAGCGAAGGTCTGGAACGTTCGCATCGATAAACCTGTCGGCGATGATTACAATCCGGGCAAAGACGGGTGGCTGGGTTGCCGGCTCGAAACCATGACCGTTGCCGATGGTCGCCGGAGAGTAATCCGGGAGTCGAAAGGAAGGTTTGAAGCTCCCAACTGGATGCCGGACGGGAAAAAGCTTTTGTTCAATGAAGGCGGATCGTTGTTCAAAATTCCTGTCGAAGGCGGAACGCCGGAGAAACTCAACACGGGGTTTGCCGATCATAACAACAACGACCATGGTATTTCCTTCGACGGAAAAATGCTGGCCATAAGTAATCAGCGTGAAGGCCTGCCCGGCGGAGGCTCAACAGTATATGTCCTGCCCCTGGAAGGAGGCACGCCAAAATTGCTAACTGAAAAGACACCTTCCTACTGGCACGGCTGGGCGCCGAATGGCAAGGAAGTCGCCTTTGTCGGGCAGCGCGACGGTAAGGTTTATGATATCTATAAAATTTCTGTCAACGGAGGGGAAGAGATTCAGCTCACGAACAACAAGGGAACGCACGTTGATGGTCCTGAATATTCCCCCGACGGGAAATACATCTACTACAATGGCAACCAGTCGGGCACCATGCAGATCTGGCGCATGAAACCGGATGGAACGGGCAAGGAGCAGCTTACGTTTGACGAGTACAATAGTTGGTTCCCACACATTTCACCGGACGGAAAATCGATGGTCATGATCTCATTTCCTCCTACCATCAACGTCGATGGGCATCCCTCCTACAAGCGCGTCACGTTGCGCCTGATGCCCGTCTCGGGCGGATCGCCAAAAGTAATCGCTTATATATATGGCGGGCAAGGAACGATCAATGTTCCATCGTGGTCACCGGATAGTAAATCAATTGCTTTTGTGAGTAACTCCGAAAAATATTAACCGCGAGGCGCGGACCTGTCTGCCGAAGCCTTGGCGCAGGCAGGGGCGCTAAGGAGGCGCAAGAAAAATCATAATAAGGCCGGTCAATTTATGGCTGTTGATTGACAAAACATTGCCACTCTTTGCGTCCTTGAGCCTTAGCGGTGAAAAAAAGAAACTCTGCGCCTCCCTTGCGCCCCCGCGCCTCTGCGGTGAGCAATTACCGGGGGTTTCCCGACTTCAGTTCCCGGATCGCATAATCCGTTGCCCTCGCCGTGATAGCCATGTACGTCAAAGACGGGTTTTGTGTCGAAGTCGAGGTCATGCAGGCTCCGTCGGTAACGAATACATTTTTACAGGCATGCAATTGATTCCACCCGTTGAGAAGGGAAGTCTTTGGATCTTTTCCCATTCGTACGCCGCCCATCTCATGTATATCGAGACCTGGCGCTTGCTTTGAATCACTGGTTTGGATATTGGTAAATCCGGCTGTTGTGAACATCTCGGTAAACCGCTCGAAAAAGTCCTTGAGTAATTTCTCATCGTTGTCATCATACGAAACCGACACACTTAAAAGGGGAATGCCCCAATCGTCTTTTTTGTCCGCGTCGAGCTTCACATAATTCGTTTCTTTCGGAATGGTTTCCCCCATCCCCTGAGAGCCGATCCTCCAATGCCCAAGGCCGGGATGCAGAAGATTCTCCTTCAAACTACTTCCGACGCCCTCCCTTTTTTGGTCTGAATGACGGAAAGCAGTTACGGTGGCGGCATAACCGCGAAGGAAATCGGTCTCTTGTTTATATATATTTCTGAAGCGGGGGACATAACTGCCATTCGGCCGGATACCATCGGTCGTAAATTCCTTATAGCCGTCGTATTCAGCCGTGATGCGGCCGCGGTAGTTATGAAAGGCTACGTATTTTCCGAGCAGGCCGCTATCGTTGCCCAGGCCATTGGGAAAGCGATGAGACGTCGAATTCAGCAAAACCAAATTGGTATTCAGGGCGCCGGCATTGACAAAAATAATCTTGCTGTAGTATTCCGTCATTTGCTTGCTCAATGCATCGATAACCCTCACACCGGGTGCTTTTCCTTTTTGTTCGTCATATATAATAGAATGCACCACCGAATGAGGACGCAAGGTCATATTGCCCGTGCGTTCGGCCCATGGCATGGTGGACGAGTTTGCGCTGAAATAGCCGCCAAATGGACAACCGCGCTGGCACAGGTTCCGGTTCAGGCACTTCCCTCTTCCTTGTTCGGTATGAATGGGCTGAACTTCAGTGATGTGAGCGCACCGGCCGATAATAACGTGCCGTTTTGGATAGCGTTGAGAGACATGTTCCTTAAAATAACTTTCAACACACGTCATTTGATGTGGAGGAAGAAACTCGCCGTCGGGCAACTCGGCAATGCCGTCTTTGTTCCCTGAAATTCCGGCAAACTTTTCAACATGACTATACCAGGGTGCAATGTCCCTGTAGCGGATGGGCCAATCCACTGCAAAACCGTCGCGGGCAGGTCCCTCAAAATCGAAATCACTCCAGCGTTGAGTCTGCCTTGCACACAGCAACGACTTACCCCCTACCTGGTAGCCCCGTATCCAATCGAACGGCTTTTCCTGTTCATAGGGATGTTCCTGATCTTTGACGACAAAGTGAGCTGCATCTTCGCGAAAGATATAGCAACGGCTTGCGATAGGGTTGGCCTTTTGAACGTCCAGGGGAAGTTGACCCCGGTGCTCAAATTCCCAGGGCATCATATTGGTTGTGGGATAGTCTTTCAAATGCCTGACATCCCTTCCTCTTTCCAACACCAGCGTCTTCAGACCATGTTCCGTCAATTCTTTTGCAGCCCATCCGCCGCTCATACCCGAACCGATGACAATGGCATCAAAACTACGTGCTTCTTTACTATCGATATTGAGATTGGCCATTGCTATGCTGATAATTTCTTTTTAGGAACCTCTACACAACCGTTGAACCGGCCCGGGACAAATTCAAAGCCTTGAACTTGCTGCATGATGTACTGGGAGGTCAAAAAACCCTGGAGGGTAAGTTGTTTGATGGTTGGGTAGGCTGACAATACTTCCGGAGGATTCGAACTTTCTTTGTCCCCGACGCTTTTCAAGACCGCTTCCCGCTCCAGTGGGGTTCCCTCTCCGAATAATTTCCCAAATCGCTTTTTTGCAATTTCATTGACCTGATCCAATCCTTTAACAAAATTTTCCTGGACTTCCTTTTCGTAACAATCGTCGATCATTTTAAGGACAAACCGATGAACGTTCAGGGCTCTGGCACCCGGGATGTCGGTTGCCGGAATAATGGTTTCGGTGATGCTGGCGAGCAATTCTTCCTTGTCGCCATCTATGGCCAGATGATGTAATGCGATAGAGGCTTTTTTCTTGTCGAATGTGCATGAGGGCGCCAGGGCGGCAGCTGCTGCAGCCAGCATAACCTGTTTAAGAAGTAAACGTCGTTTCATCTGCAATCCATTTGGTCGTAAAGTAAGGTGAACGGCAAATCAAAACAATTATTTTCAGGCTTAAATCAATGTTGCACCCATAATTTTTCCCGGTAGCTCGATCCCGTAGTTTGTATTTCAATCACATAAATTCCATTGGACAAAGAAGATACCGGTATATCAACCACCTCTGCTGTTCCCGGTTTGATGATCCATAGTAACCTTCCATTGAGGTCAAACAAATTGATTACCTTGATCGCCTCCTCCCCTCTTGCAATGTGCACCACCTCTTTTGCTGCCGTGGGATAAAGAGAAGGTCCACGGGATGGTGCCGGTGTTACCCCATCCACGTAATCGGTCAATCCATATACGACCAATTTATTGGAGAACGTGGCAAGGTATACTTTGCCATTGGCAATCGTCGGGCAATTAAATTTTGCATAGTTTCCCGGGTTAGTAAAATTGGCCACCGAGGAGTTCCATAGTTCTTTTGTTACATCCGATGCACTGAAAGCCCGCAAAATACCGGGACGCACGGATTGGTTTGCATCTCCGCCCGCGGCATGGCTTGCCCACAGAATGGCGGTTGAGTCGATGGAGCCATTAGAGGATACGGAAAGGACTGCTCCATTGTATCCTTCCGGTCCCTGAACCGGACTGCTCATCGTATTGATCAGATCAAACTGGTTGGTCGATCGGTTATAGGGAAATCCCTGCAATCTTGCATTCTCCGACCAGACGTAAACAAATTCATTGGCAGCTCCTTTATAATAGGCCAGGGACGAATGCAGGTAAGCGGTTGCCCCCAGAAGAACGGATTGAATTACATTATTTGATGTTGAGCTGTACCCGCCCATCGCATCCCGATCCAGTAAATAGAGATGACCGTCTTTGCACCCCGTTATAACCCGGTTGGTTCCCGGGATAAGCAGCATTTGTGTTACCCCAAAATCAAGATCGTTCTGCTCCAGTGTCGGGTAATTGGAAGGAGTGAAAAAACTGTTCACCGTCAACGTGGAACCTGCCGGCGTCAGTTTCAATGCGCTTTCGGAACGGTTGGTAACATCCGCCACATTACCACCCGCTGTGCCCACGCTTCCATTGCCTACTCCTACATAGATATTGCCCGCGTCATCAGCAGAAGGCCCGCCACCACTCATCCAAATGCCGCCATTGTACCCTTCCGGGGTTGTGTTATAAACAATCTTTTGCTCCAACGTTGTTTTATCGTACCCCATGATCCAGCCGTGGTAGGGCCCCCAGTCGCAATGCGAAGCCCAGGCCAGATAAACAATTCCATTCAACAACAGGAGTCCGGCCCGCTGATTTTGCGTTTGCGGATCAAAACTTATTCTGCCGCCTATGTTGCCTGCGCCGGTGCCATTGATCTGAACGTAGATGAGCTTAGGGCTGTTTGTTTTTTCCATACCGGTGGAAAGATCAAGGGCATGAAGGAACTGCTGATAGACAGAAGTCGTCCAGACCCGGTTCCTGGAGAGTACATACATTGTGTTGGTCGCCGTATCAATCACCGGTGTACTGACAATTCCCATATTGCCGGAAAAATCCAGGTAGTGCCCACCACAAGCGCCGACCATGTCGGTATTCTTTACTACCGTTGAACCCGCAGGAGTTAGATTGACGCTCCAATAGGATTCATTGATATCCGGCGAGTCTGCATCGAAGGCGTAGACCGTATTGTTCACTGTCGCGACAAAAACAACATTCCTTATACCCACACCGGGCAGGTTTATATTTCTCGCTACCAACGGTTGAGCATAGATCTGATCGTCGACGCTTCGGGCGAATACCATTCCGAAGGTACCTGCCTTTACATTTTTGGCATTGAGTATAGTTTCCTGGTCATACCATCCGGTTCTCGAAATGGTATTGTGTTGGGTTAGCACCTGAGCCTGGGAAGCAAAACAACTACTCGCCGCCACAAGCACGGTGATTAAGTTGTTTGTGACGGTCCATGAGGAAGAACGAACCTGAGTTGTCAGATGTCTTATCAATGTCTATTTTCCTGGTAAGATACATGGTAATTCAAGAAAAAATCAAGCCGAATTTGACCGCAGTCCTTCGATGTCCCCAGCTCGTCAATCTCCGCGGCAATCAATTTTCAAGTTTGAAGTTAATCGGCAAGATCATGCGGACGGAAACCGGCATTTTGTTTTGCATGCCGGGTCTCCAATTGGGCATCATCGCGATCACACGTGCAGCCTCTTTATCACACTCTTCGGAAATGCCTTTGACAATTTCTACATTCACTACTTTCCCCTCGTAGTTCACGACGAATTTTACAAAGACTCTTCCTTCAATACCAACTTGCCGCGCCCTGTTGGGATATCTCATGTTCCTTTGAATGAACTTCATCATCGCTTTGATACCGCCTTCGTAATCCGGCATCACCTCGGGAACGTCCATAATGGCCTGCGGCTGGGCAGTCGTGCTTTCTACTCCGGCCGCCCCGGTTGTGACTTCGAAGGGAAAAACTTCGCTTCCT
>DATHFS010000680.1:0-5138 GCA_035317975.1 Cyclobacteriaceae bacterium
TTATTGTCTGCGTTAAATCAATAATTTCATTTATTATCGAGTTGTTCTGCTAACCCGATCAGAAGCCCTTCGGTTCCGCGAATGTAGCAGAGCCGATACGAGTCCTGGTACTGAACCACTTCGCCAACGAGCTGAGCGCCATGCTTGCTGAGCCTGGATACCATCTCGTCAATGTCTTCAACGGTGAACATGACGCGTAGGTAGCCGAGAGCGTTCACAGGGGCAGTACGGTGATCTGAAATAGTAGGCGGGGTGAGAAATCGTGAAATCTCGAGCCGGCTGTGGCCATCGGGGGTAACCATCATAGCCATCTCTACGGACTGAGAGCCCAGTCCGGTAACGCGACCAGCCCATTCACCTTCGACTGTGGTTCGCCCTTCGAGCTTCAGGCCTATCTCTGTGAAAAAAGAGATGGCATCATCGAGGGATTCTACAACGATGCCGACATTGTCCATTCTTAGCAATTTGTTTTTTGCCATAGTTTTATCTATTTATTAATTGTTTGCTGTCAGCGGTTCGTTGTTATTGTCTGTCCACGGTGTAATTCAGTTCAGTTACCCCGCAAGTAAATTGCCGGGTAGTCAATAGTTTTAGTTTTATTTTGTCTTTGATGTCTACAAACAATGGAATGCCTCGCCCAAGAATAATGGGATTAACAAATAGCCAGTAGCCGTCAATTAGGTTCAGTTGAATAAGTGAATGTGTTGCTGTCGGGCTACCAAAAAGCAAGATGTCTTTACCTGCCTGTTGTTTTATTTCATTTATTCTGTCCGAAAGGTTGTCGCTAATAATTTTTGTGTTAGTCAAACCAACGTGTTTCATTGTTTTTGATAAAACAACTTTGTGAACGTTGCTATACCACGTTGAATGTTCCCTGTCGTGCTTGGTCGCTGTCGGCTTGTCTCTTGCGGTAGGCCAGTAATTTTCCATCATTTGATACGTTACCCGGCCATATAATGCAGTGTCGCCTTCGCTTATCCGCTTCCCGACATAATCAAAAATTTCTTCATCAACTTTAATCCAGTCCATTTCTCCATTCGGTCCTGCTACAAAACCGTCAAGCGATAGGTGCATAAATGAAATTATTTTTCTCATAGGGTTCTATTTTCTATTTTTTCTTTTTTTGAATTTTAGCCAGATAACTCTCCAATGAGTCAAGTTTATTGTCCCAATATTTTCGATATTGATCGACCCAGTCTGTTACTTCATTTAATTTTGCGAGTTTAGCTTCGCAGTATCTTTCTCTGCCTTGTTGTTTGATTACAATAAGACCGCAATCGTTCAGGAATTGTACATGCAATGAAACTGCTTGCCGGGTTATATCAAACTCTTTGGCAATAGCATTAACATTGAGTGATTTCCGGGCCAGCATACCTATAATTTGCCTGCGAGTTGGATCTGCTATGGCCTGAAAGATGTCTCTTTTTTGTGTCATAATGCGCAAGTTACTTCTTGCAAATATATGCGCAAGTTTTGACTTGCGCAATATGTTTTTGACTAAAGGTGACTCCGCTTCATTTCCAAGCATTAAAACCACATTGGAAAAATGACGACTGAACAACAATTACAACAAGCAGCCGACAGACTGGCGATCCGCAACCTGGTATTGGATAGAAAATAGGTAGACTTTAATTTGATTTTTACGAGTTCTTTTGTGGTGTAAAAAATACCGCTACTCCACCGTAAGCACCCAGGCATCCGGGAACTGGTGTGTCAGCAACGTCCTCACGCGATTTCGCTCGGCGCGGGCGGCTTCCAAATCGCTGTCGGATTTGAAGATGTACACATAGTACAAAAGTTTTTGTGAAAGAAACGCGTAGTTGCCGGGGTAGCCCTCGCTTCGCAACAATTCATTGTGAGCAGCGGCGTTTTGTTTGTTTCGGAAAGCCCCTACGATCACATAGTGTCCCGGCGGAAACTCGTCCGGGTGATTTCCCCGCTTCACCGTCTGATCTTTTTGGGGTGGGAGAGCAATAGCCTCCGTCTTTTCCGGCGCCACAATAACACTATCCCTGACCAATGGTGCTTGCTCTATCGGAGTGGGCAATTGCACTGAGTCCTGCTTCGGAATAGTTTCGACAGGGGCCGCAGCCACGCTATCCTTTTGGACCGCCTCTTCTTTGTTGACTACCGAATCTGGTCTTACTTGGGGTACGGAGTCCCTTTTATCCTCTTTCTTTTCTCTTTCCTTCTTTTTTGGTTTGCCAAATACAAGGTTCATGCCTACGTGCCCATCAACGCTGCCAGCCCGTGCGGGATATAAGTAACTGTTGGCTCTGTCCGAAGTTGCATAGATTTGAATATGAAATAGTCTGATTGAAATTCCGGCGCCAAAATTGTTGAATTTGCCGTCGCGGTAAGCCGCACTCACAACGGCGTTTAACGTCCTCCCCAATTGCATGTTGTAGGCGACGCTTACAGCAGGGTCAACCTTGCCCTTGAAAAGATCGACATAAAACAAGGCACTTATGTTATTGATTTTCAAAATCCGGTAATTTACGCCGGCATAAAATTTACCGATGAGAGAGGTCCGGAATGCATCCCCTTTCTTTTCAGAAAACGTATACAGGTTTTTCAGGGAGTCGGCTTCCTTCTTCAGAAACTGCTGACCATTTTGTTGATTGAGATAGTCCAGCATGTTGAACCCTTTGAAAGAGTAATAAACGTCGTTCAAGGTGTAAGAGTGTGTATAATCCTTCCAGTTGATATAACCGATGTCATTGACCGCTGCCGAAAGCGTGATGCGGTTATTTAATTGATACACTGCTCCCAGGTCCAGCGCGACTCCGCGGTTTTTGCTTTTCAACAGATAGTTGACGTAGTCGTTTGTTGATAAATTCTTCCGGTTAAAGAAATCTACTCCGGCCGTATTGGCTTTCAGGTTCCCCGTTCTCAACGTAATAGAATCGGAACTCACACGGACCGAGCCGGTCGCCTCCGTGCTCTCTCCCGATGCGATACCCATCAGGTATTTGAAACGTGCGCCGAGGCGCAGCCTTCCGGTTATGTCCCGCGTGTAGTTTACTGAGATCTGGTTGTACACAAGGCTTCGTCCCTTGAAATGGTCGACGGACAGATCGCGTCCGGCGTAGCGCGGGTTGCCGGGCCCAACCATTGCCCAGCCCAGCACATCCCCCGGATAGTTAAAGCGGGTTTCCGAAATTTGATGGATGCCCAGGGAGAAATAACTACGCTTGCCGCGGAGACCGAAATAAAATAATTGTATGGAGTTATTGACGTTTAACTTTTGCCGCGCCTTTAGTTTGCGCGGCAATCCCAGGGTATCCAGGGTGAGTGAATCCGACGCCGTCTTTACAAAAATGTCGCGAAAAGCGAGACCGTCGTTGTTCACGGAGGCGTAAAACGAAGAAATCACGGGCAACCCGATCACCACTTTGTGCTCGGGGTAGAACGCCGGGTTGAGCATGTTAGCCTGGGGGAGCGTGGCGTTAAGTCTGTACATCGAGAGTTCCGATTGCGCACGCACCGCCAACGGCAGCATGACCGCAGCAAACAGGAACATCGTTGCCCGTCGAAATCTCATCTCAATGGAGACTATATTGAACATGTGTATTGACTCCGACGTTGACCTTCAGCTTAGTGTCAAATGTTATTTTAACAGGAACAGTACCACTATTCGTCGTGTTGATCGAAGCGCCGACGACCAGGAAAGAGGCGGTGTTGATCTTATCAATTCTGGTTTTATCCAGGGTCACCAGCTTCAGCACTTCCGAAGGCGAGGTCGATATTCCGTTTCCATCAACCGGCGCAGCCTTGATCAGAACCTTGTTATCGGCGAACAGCGAGTCAACGGTTGCTCCCGTACTGTTAACAAAATAGATCTGAAGATAGGCATCCAGCGGAAATTCATTTATCGTCTTCACGGTGATGACACTCTTCTCAACGTTATCTATACCGATACCATTGAAATCATAGGTTTTTGAAATAGCAAGGCCGGAGAGCTGTCCATATAAAGGCAACTGAAAGTCAACGCCAATCATCAGACGACTGCTGTCAAGCACAAAATTTTTCGGCACACTGCCCGGATTTAATTGACCTGAATACTGATAAGCAAGGTCGCGTGGAAGGGAGGATGCAATTTGTGCAATGTTAGAGTTGGCAGAGGTAAGAGAAAAGGTGGTATTTGCGTTGCCCCCTGGTGTGG
The DNA here is from genome assembly GCA_035317975.1 of Cyclobacteriaceae bacterium. Taxonomy (GTDB): domain Bacteria; phylum Bacteroidota; class Bacteroidia; order Cytophagales; family Cyclobacteriaceae; genus ELB16-189. The sequence goes on from DATHFS010000680.1 coordinate 4,166, forward strand.
CCGGGGCGGCGATCAGGTATGGATTGCTGGGCGGACTGACGGCAGCCCCCGAAAGAGCGATTGTCGAGCCGTCTGACTTGACCGCCGTCATTTGCTGGATGTCAAGCGATACCGGAAGACCAAAACTATTGTCAACACGGATCACCACGGACGGACTCTGCAGCGAGAACGTGCCGCTTTTTACATTGTCAAATATGTTTGTGGTCATTGATTTTGAAGCGGTTTGGAAAACGGTGGTGCCGAGTTGGCCAAAAAGGGCGCTGAATTTCAATCCACTTAATTGAAAGTCCACATCAAGGCTTGACGTATTTCCGATGGGTTGACCCGTGTCGGTGATGACGGCCTTCATAGAGAATGAAATCGTGTTGGTGGTAGTTCCGCTTTCCGTAAGGTCGACATGATAGCCGCTGATGTCAAATGCAGGGTGAAGGGAAGTGTTGCCGCTAAAAGTGAACGTCTGTTGAAATGACGCGCTGCCCTTTTTTAGGGAGGGCACGGTAAAGGTAAGGCTTACGGAAGCAGAGAGGCTTGATTGAATGTTTACCAAAAGCTGCCCCGCCTTTAACACGATCGAGTCAAGTTGCTCGGATTGCGAGGGAGTGATGACGAATGTCGAGGATTGATTTACCGTCACCGAGGAACCCGGTGTAGGAAAAATGACCGATGAGCCGGCGATGGACATTTTCGGACTTTGCTGATCTGGAACGCTAAAGAACGCTTCCGCGGTCGGGGACACAATCGTGTCCTTGTAGGTGAGCACGACCAATCCATTGACATTCGTGACATATCCCTGCGTTTGTCCTGTCTTGAGAAACTCCTCGAAAGTGAAATCGGATCCGATCAGAGGAAAAGCCACATCCGGTTCCAGCGTGATCTTTCCGATTTTGTCAAGGTTACCCAGGTCTTCCAGACAAGAAACCACAAGCAACGACATAAAAAGGAGGAATGCCGTTTTTAGTGCAGGAGGCATGAA
>DATHFS010000681.1:0-3231 GCA_035317975.1 Cyclobacteriaceae bacterium
TTTAAATCCCTGGACAATCAACGACAGCTCGTTCTTGCCCCATGCGACTCTGAGTAGGCTATTCCTTTCTTTGTTGCTAATTTAAAAAAGTCGAGCCTCAACTCAGCCAAAATAGACTCTGCGAAAATCTGCGCGATCTGCGGGAAATAATTCTTCGATCTGCGGGAAACAATTTTCGGATCTGCGGGACAATTTTCTACCCGAGCTTATCCTCCATCGCATGCATGTCCGCTATCCTCTTTAGTTCTTCTGGTGTAAACTCCTCGGCCTTGTTTTTGGAATCTTCGTACTCAAGGAAAGCTTCGAGGCTGTTGAAAAACCGGAGCCGGTACTTCCAGATCAGTTTGGCGCCAATGGCATCCTTGAATGCCCGCATGTTATTGCGTCCGTCCAGCCAATAGAGATCGTGCGTATCCAACTCGGAAGAATTTTCAATGTATCCAACCATGAAACGCGGATCGGCGTACTCCAACTTTTTTCTTACTTCCGTACGAAAATCCGAATTACCTGTAATATAAACTGTGTGCCAAGCCATCTTTAAAAAACTTCATTTAAACTCAAACCGCATGATCGAAAAGAATATTCTGCATTTTCAACGAATTGCCAAATAATCTCTTCCTGTGCAAACGTTGTAGGGGAAAGACTTACCGATCCAGTATCAAAACATAACAATATCGCTAAAGGTTTACGAAAATGGAAGCAAGAAGTTTCAATTAGCATGAAATGAAATGGGTGCCGGTTGCCGGGTTTTACACCTTGGAAGTGGTGTCGGTCATGATACTATAAAACCGTCGAGTACAGTGACCAGTCACCGGTTTTAGGTTGCAGGTGGTTTTATATGTTTTTGAAAAGGTCCGACCGGCAACCGGTACCCCCCCTTCGTCATGCAATCAAAGATTTCATTAACTTTATGACCTAATGGCTTTTAAATAACCTAACGCTTTAACGACCATCATGCGGAACCGCCAATTCGGTAAAGAATGACACATATTCGCACTACTATCGCAAGAGGCTGGTTTGTTATGATTTTGGTTTCCTGGAACTTCGGCCTTCAGGCACAACGATTTATTGTTGATAAGGGGGAAATAAGCTTTTCTTCCAATGCCTCGCTGGAAATGATAAAGGCCGCTTCGGATAAGGTTACGGGTCTGATTGATCCTGCTAATAACCAGTTTGCTTTTCTGGTCAACATTTCAACCTTCCGGGGCTTTAACAGTGAGCTGCAGCGGCAGCACTTCAACGAAAACTACATGGAAAGTGAAAAGTATCCAAAGGCTACTTTTTCAGGCAAGATTATTGAGCAAATTGATTTTACAAAGGACAGCACCTACGAGGTTCGCGCAAAGGGTGACCTGGACATCCACGGGCAGAAACAATCACGAATTATCAAAAGTAAGCTGACCATCAGGAATGGCCATCTCGTGATCGAATCTGACTTCATCGTACCGCTGACCGATCACATTATCACGATCCCCAAAATTGTCAGTCAAAAGATAGCAACAGAAATAGAGGTGCATTTCAAATCTTCCCTTGTGCACCAAAAGTGATTTCATTATGAGGAAAGCTGCCGGGATATTCACCTTTACCTTTCTGTTGCTTCAAACCGCGATGGGACAGGTCCCGTTCTTTCAAAAGTATTCCTTGCTTAAAAAAAATGAACCGGTTCAGGTGAATGTCATCTTTCAGGATAAAACCGGCCTGATCTGGTTGGGCACCAACAGGGGCCTTTTCAAGTTTGATGGAATTACCTATCGGCAGTTCCATGTTTTCGACAACTTACCGGATGAAAATGTTACCGCCCTGGCCGAGGATTCTCTGGGGCGAATCTGGACGGGCCACAAAAACGGGAAGCTGGCGTTTTTTGAAAAAAATCAATTCCACGCATTTGAACCACCGGAAGGTTCTGCCGCTCACGAGATATCTGACATTCTATTTGATAAAAAAGGAAACCTATGGTTTTCTACATTGAACGATGGCTTGTACTATTTTATCCAGGGCAGGGTGTACAGACTCGATGAACAAGAGGGGATGCCCGACCTCTTTGTTTATGATATCGAGGAAGACCGTCACGGAAACGTATGGGCGGGAACCGACGGTGGCGTGGCCGTCTGCACGTTAACGGATTCGAAAGTCAGTCTGACCGTGTTGGACGATCATCATGGACTCCCGGATAACATTGTCAAAAAACTGGCGGTGGGTGCAGGCGATACAATGTGGATGGGAACCGAAGACGCCGGTGTGATCCAGTACGATCCGGCAACCCGTAAATACAAACCGATGACCAGGGGCAGATGGGACTATGGAGCCGTTACGGATTTTGTAATGAATGAAAACCAAATTTGGATTTCCTCCCAGCAAAACGGACTGATGGTATATGAGCGGCAAGCAGATCATTTAAAGTTCTACAATGCAACGACGAGTCAGGGATTTGCATCCATTACTACTTTATTGCGGGACCAGGAAGGAAACATCTGGGCCGGCTCGAAGACAGGGGTAATGCGCACACTGGGTGACCAACTGGAATACATTGAAATAGCGGACCCCTCCAAAGATGCCAATATTGTCTCCCTGGCGGTCGATCATCAAGGCAACCTTTGGTTTTCCAATAGTGAGGGACTGTTCAAGCGCCACGTTGATGAAAATGGAAGAGTCACTACCGAACAACAACTCGTCCGAACTCCGTTTCAGTTTTATACTGTCATCAGTTTGTTTGTTGACTCCGCCGGGTATGTTTGGGCAGGATTGTATGGAGAGGGCGCTATCCGGATCAATCCGCTGACGGGTAAGTTCACGTACCTCAGACGGGAGCTTAGAAATGGAAATGTTTTAAACATCACGGGCAAGGGCAACCTGGTGTGGCTTGCTACCCTGGGAGGGGGGACTCAGATCAGGATTGACAAGGAAAAATTAACCATAAAAAACTATTCGAGTAAGGACGGGTTAAGCACCGATTTTATCTATCAGGTATTTATCGACAGCCAGGACCGGGTGTGGTTTGCAACCGACGGGAAGGGAGTGGACCGGTTGGATAAAGACGGTTTTCATCATTTCGAAAAGGGATTAAACTCGAAAGTGGTTTATGGGTTCGCCGAAGACAGGGATCACCGGATTTGGGTAAACGCCCAGGCCGATGGCCTCTACCGTCTGGCCGGGGATACGTTTCATCCGGTTGAAAGCGAAACTCCGTTGCGGGACAATATTGTCAATGGCTTTACTTCAGATCAGTTTGGC
>DATHFS010000682.1:0-5214 GCA_035317975.1 Cyclobacteriaceae bacterium
GATCAGCGACCACCGACAAGTCGGGGCAGGCAAAGCCGGCAATGTGGTGGTCATTTCTGGCAACAATCAAAAGAAGACGGAATACATCAAAAAAGCGATCGCATCGGGCTTCCACGTACTGGCCGATAAACCCATGGCAATCAATAAAGCTAATTTTGACACCTTGCGTTCCGCCTTTGCAGAGGCTAAAAAAAATAAGGTGCTCCTCTATGATATCATGACCGAACGGTATGAAATCACCAACATGCTGCAACGGGCGCTTTCGATGCTGCCGGAACTATTTGGCACGCTTGAAAAAGGTACACCGGATAACCCGGCCGTTACCAAGGAAAGCGTTCACTATTTTTATAAATACGTATCCGGCCAGGTGCTCGTACGTCCGCCGTGGTTTTTGGATGTATCGCAACAAGGAGAAGGGCTCACCGACATTACCACTCACCTTGTGGATCTTGTTCAGTGGGAATGCTTTCCGGAACTGGCCCTTGACTATACTCACGACATTCAGATTCTCTCCGCATTACGGTGGCCAACGGAACTATCGCGAAGTCAATTCAATACAGTCACACGGCAAAACGGCTTTCCCGATTTTTTGAAAAAAGATATCGTTCGCGATTCGACCCTTCCGGTATTTTCTAACGGTGAAATCCATTACCAGATCCGGGGAGTCAACGCAAAGGTATCGGTAACGTGGGCCTACCAGGCTCCGGAAGGAACGGGAGATACGCATTATTCCATTATGAGGGGTACGCAGGCCAGGCTCCTCATCCGGCAGGGCGCTGAACAGCTATATAAACCGACACTATATATAGAGTCAGTCAATCCTCAGGACGCTTCCTACGAAAATAAAGTAATCACCCAATTTAAAACGATAGAGGCCAACTATCCGGGAGTCAGTCTCAAGAAAATCAAGGCGGGATGGGAAGTGATCATTCCGGATCGATACAAGGAAGGACACGAGGCCCATTTTGCCATGGTAACGGGGAAGTTTCTGGATTTTCTGGACAAGGGAAGCCTGCCCGCCTGGGAAGTACCGAACATGATCGCAAAATATTATACGACGACGACAGCATTGGAGGTAGCGAAAACCATATCCGAAAAAAAATAACCCTCCTTTAACGAGGGCCCACCTTGCCACAAAGACACTAAGACACTAAGATTTTTTGTTTTTTGCTGTTCTGATATCGTAAATTTCTTCGTGGCTTTGTGTCTTCGTGGCAAAATGGAGGCACTAAGACACAAAGGTTAATTAATCCAATTGTCCATGAAAAGAAGAGAATTTATTCAAAGGAGCGGCCTCGCTGCAGGAGCCTCCTTTCTATCGTATCCATTGATCGGTCAGAATGAAGATCAAATCTATGGTCAGCATGAAAAGCGGTACCGCCTCGACAAAAACTGGGTAAAAGCAGAAGCGGCGCAGTTACCGGTAAAGGATTGCCATGAAATGGTTCAGGATGCTCAAGGCAGGATCATCCTGTTGACCAACGAAACCCACAACAATGTTATCTTTTTTGATCGCAAGGGAAGGGTCCTGAAGACGTGGGGCCACGATTTTCCCGGCGCCCATGGGTTGACCCTGATCGGTTCCGGCAACGATCAGCGATTATTTATTACGGATACCGAACGCCATCAGTTCTACCAGGCCACGATCGACGGCAAGATCCTCAACACATGGGATTTCCCGGTCGCAACCGAAAAGTATACGGAGGCGAAGCAATTTGTACCCACGGAAACCGCCATAACAAAAACCGGCGAAGTCTATGTCGCCGACGGTTACGGAGCGCAATACATCACGCATTATGATCAGCAAGGGAAGATCAAAAATGTTTTCGGAGGCCGTGGCGATAAGGAATGGAACCTCGACAATGCACATGGTATTTGCATTGATTACCGCACCCAGCCCGAAACATTAATGATTACGGACCGGACCCGGTGTTGTTTCAAGCGGTTCACGCTGGCCGGAGAATTTATAGAAACGATTTCCCTTCCGGGCGCCTGTGTTTGCCGGCCGGTCATTAAGGGCAACTATCTTTACTCCGCCGTCCTTCGGTCACCCGACCTGAATCATGAGAACACCGGGTTTGTTATTATTTTGAACAAAGAGAATAAGGTTGTTTCTGTAATCGGCGGAAGCGAGGCTGCTTACGATGATGACAAGAAACTAAAGCCTTTTAGCCAGACCGTCCCCTTGTTTAAACATCCCCACGATGTATTGGTGGACGACGAAGAGAATCTTTACGTGTGTCAGTGGAATTCGGGGAAGGTGTATCCGTATAAGTTTCTGGCAGTGTGACCTTAATTCTGCACAGACGGACGTAACAAAAATTTTTAGGGTACATCGATCCCTTTTGAGTCAAAAAAAGAGTAGTCCGACTTCTGCGGACTATTCTTTTCTTTACCCGTGGAGACAATGGGAGTCGAACCCACGACCTCTACAATGCCATTGTAGCGCTCTAGCCAGCTGAGCTATATCCCCAATTCAGGGCCGTAAATTTATAGCAAAATTTCAGGTTCGCAAATTTTCCGGCGATAGGTACGCATTTCATAGCGTCTTCTCCACCTTGACCTCCACCCGAGGGGCTCGGGGCAGGCGGGGATACCGGGTCAAATTTCTCTCTTCACTTCGTAGCCAAATTCAGTGCGTGCCCCGCCTGCCCGCCGAGGTGCCTCGCGTAGGAGGGGTATGACATTCTATGGCAGGGTTTGTCCGGCTCAAGCTTGGCTAAGAAAAAAAACAAATTGATCTGCAAAAAATCTGCGCGATCGGACTTCGCCAAGGCTTCGAAAGATCTGTCTGCGTCTGCCTGCCGATGTGCCTCGCGTAGCCAGGGAAACTAACCTCTGCGAAAATCTGCGCGATCTGCGGGAAACACAAATCTGCGGGAAACAAAACTACTGCAGGTTATGCCTGTCAACAAACTCCTTGAACGACTTCCTATACGAATCACTGATCGGCAAAAAAACCGTTCCGATCTGCACTTTGTCCTTGTGAATCGTATCAATGGCCTGCAAGGCAATGATGTAGGAATTGTGAATACGGATAAATTGATCCTGCGGGAGCGTTTCTTCTAGCGCTTTCAGTCGCTGAAGGCTCACAATTTTTTGCTGTCGCGTGTGAATGGTAACATAATCTTTCAACCCCTCGACATAGAGAATATCGGTCCACCGAATCTTTACCAATTTGGTTCCGTCCTTAACAAAGACAAACGGCTGGACAGGCTCCAGCCCTTGCTTTTCACGCGGCACGGAACCCTGTACCGCCGCCGAACGCTCGCTTGCTTTGTCTACCGCGCGAAGAAAACGTTCCAACGTAATCGGCTTCAATAAGTAGTCTATCACGTCGAATTCATAACTCTCCAAAGCATACTCGGAATAGGCCGTTGTTAAAATGACCATCGGTTTTTTCTTCAAGGTCTTGAGGAACGTAATCCCCGTAATTTCCGGCATTTGAATATCCAGGAACAAAAGTTCAACGGGATGATTTCGCAACTCCTCCATGGCTTCCAGGGCACTGGAGCACGCCTTTACCAAATTCAGAAACGGTACTTTCCTGACGTATTCGGTCAATAGTTGGCGGGCCAGCGGCTCGTCATCTACGATAAGGCAGTTCAGGTTCACGATAAGAGCAGGTTCAACTGTATGGCGTACCGATCAGGCTGATCATCGACTTGCAATTGGTATTTTCCGGGATAACTTAATTCCAGGCGTCGCTTTACGTTCTGCAATCCGATACCCGATTTCTCCTCCATCGTCTTATGGGCCGCTGGAATTTTGCTATTTTCTACTTTATAAATGCATTGTCCGCCCTCCAGCCGAATTGAAACATTCACCCAGGCCTTTGGATTATTGTTGCTCACGCCGTGCTTGAAGGCATTCTCCAGAAAGGTAATAAAAATCAACGGCGCAATGCGCACCTCTTCCACATTTCCCTGGATCTCCAGTTGGATAGGAATACTGTCGTTGAGACGCAATCGCTCCAGGCTAATGTAGTTCTGCATGTATTCAATCTCTTTGGACAGCGGTACCTGGGGATAATTGGAATCGTAAATCATGTACCGCATCATCTGCGAAAGTTTGGCAATGACCTCGGTCGTGTTCGGCGACTGGGTAAAGGCCAGGTAATACAGGTTATTAAGGGTATTAAAAAGAAAATGAGGATTGATCTGTTCTTTCAGAAAATTAAGTTCCGCCGTCAGATTTTCATTTTCCAATTCCTTTTTCCTGGCTTCAAATTCAAACCAGTCCTTGGCAAAACGAAGCATGCCGACAAAAATGACGATGAAGAGACTGCCGGCCACCGTCTGAACAACAAACGCCGTACTGTAAAAGTATCGCTCCTGGTGGGTATAACCGTCGATCAGGTAGCGTTGCAGGTGGACCCGGAAAAACATGATAATAATAAAAGGAACAAAAAATTCAAGCAGGTAACGCCCCACTTTTTTCCGCTCCAGGAACCGCGGCAGAAAGAAAAAATAGTTCATATACGCCACCACCATATGGAAGGCCACCTGGATCCCTGCCTGAAAGAAAGCCGCTCCAAGATCGGTTTCCCGGTGGCGAAAGGACGTGATCTGATACACAAAAAAAGACAAGTAGACGCACCAAAAAGAAAAGTGCAGCAACAATACCCGTTGACGCTGAAGAAACGATTGCATCTCTTAATTCAAAATTTAAAACTTAAAATTCGTTATTCCCGATTACAGTCCTCTCAAGTTTATGTTTCATCTCTATCGACAAGGTCATTACTACCGATTACCGATCACCGATCACCGACCCATGGGAAAACCACAATCGTTTGAGGGCATTTAGTCCTTATAACTAATCATTACCCCCGCCCGACTCGACCTGTCAATGGTTGTCTTATAATGGGCGTGGCTCTTTACGTAGCTCAAATACTCCTCGCTGGCTTGTCCGTCAGTCACATTGTGTGTGGTGTAACATCCCCCTGGCTTTAGTTTGGGATCCAGGTCGATGAAGTACTGTTTGTACCAGTTCTTATCTGCATCCGAGAAGACAAAATCAAATGGTCCCGGCAATTGTTTGACCAGGTCATGCGCATTCCCCAGCCGTGCATCGACGTATTTCGACAGACCCGCTTCTTCAATATTTTTCAATGCCTCCTTGTGCCGTTCTTCATTGAGTTCAAGGGTGATGACCTTGCCTCCTGTTTTGCTCATGGCCCATGCCAGCCAAATTGTGGAATGACCTGTCGATGTG
>DATHFS010000683.1:0-3612 GCA_035317975.1 Cyclobacteriaceae bacterium
TCAGCACCATGACTTTTGATCACAGCACCTTCAGGTGGTTTGCTTACCCTGTCTGTACAGCGTATGCGGTAGACCTACTACCATCTTTTATACAGCATTCAAAGAACTATTCTATTCTTCAATTCGTGACACACCCAACAACGGCGAGGGAAAATCGGACACCGGTAGTTGTTGGTGACGAAACTGTACAACGGCTCCTAACTTGACGGGGGAAAAGAGCACCAGCATGGCGAGGAGCACCGGCAGACAACCCAATCCAAGTAATCGCGGGGCGGAAATCCTACGGAGACGGAGTGGAGTTGACATTCGCCCCGTTCGGTGAGGCCCCGCTGGAGCGGGATGAAACAAACAAGGCTGTCACGTCGATACAGCCCTGTTAATTATTTTTAAGATTCAAGTCGGGAATTCTATTCGCTTCTAAGTGAGGTTACAGGATTTCCGCGCGCAGCTTTGATGGCCTGGAAGCTGATGGTAAGAGCGGCCACGGCAATGGCTGCAACGCCAGCCAACAGGAAAATCCAGAAGTGGATGTCGATGCGATAGGCAAAACCCTCCAGCCACCGGTTCATGCTATACCACGCAACCGGTGTGGCAATGATCATCGCCACGACAACCAATACGATAAAGTCTTTTGACAACAGGGCGACAATGCTGCTAATGTTCGCACCCAACACCTTACGTATCCCGATCTCCTTCGTGCGAAGCTCTGTGGTGTAGGTCGCCAGTCCCAATAATCCCAGGCATGCAATCAATATAGCCAGCGAAGAAAATAGTGAAAACAGGGTCTTGAAATTGAAGTCGTTTTGGTATTGGCGATTGAAATCACTGTCGAGGAAACTGTAAAGAAAAGGCCGGTGAGGTGCCAGTCGCGCCCAGATCTTGTGCACTTCCTCGATCGTGCCAGGCAGGTTCGCCGACTGGACTTTCAACAGTACATACCTGCACGCGAAGGGTTCATAAGGTAACGTCAAGGGCTCGATAGTGCGGTGCAGCGAAATGAAATTAAAATCCTTCAACACGCCGATCACTTCTCCTTCTCTGCCCCACTGGGAATATTTTTTTCCAACGATATCGGCAGGGTTCGCATATCCATATTGCCGCGCGGCTGCTTCGTTGATCACGAGTCCTCCGATCGTATCCGTAGGATGATCTCTGGAGTACGATCGGCCCGCCACGAGCTGTAGTCCAAGCAGGTTGATAAAATCCACTCCTACCTGAAAGATGGGCTGTCCCATGCCCTTCTTCTGACCATCAGCCGCAACGATCTCGGTATACGCATTTGGAAAATAACCGCCGGGGACACTCCGCGAGAATGCAACGGATACAATATCGGGTCTGGCCTCCATTTCCGTTTTCAAAACTTCGCGCTGCCTGTTCACCGACCCGTCATAGTTATAGTCCAGTATAAGTATACGCTCTTTATCGAAACCCATGTCTTTGTTGAGAATGTGGTTCATCTGAAACGATACGATCATCGTTCCCGCAATCAGGGCGATAGAGAGACTAAACTGCAGGATCACAAGACCCCGCCGCAAGGTGATCCCGATCTTGCCGGACTTGCTCATGCCTTTCAGTACGGTTGCGGGACTAAACGACGACAATACAAATGCCGGATAAGAGCCGGCAACAATACCGATCAAAAGTGTGGAAACGAAAAGCACGGCAAGGTTGAGCAGTGTCATAAAATGATTGATGCTTAGCGCCCCTCCAGTGATGTTGTTCATTGCAGGCAATGCCAGTGTCACCCCAAGGATGGCGACGACCATCGACAGACTGACAATGATAAACGACTCACCCAGGAATTGTGCGATCAGGTTGCGACGTTCGGCGCCTATGGATTTCCTGATGCCCACTTCCTTGCCGCGCTCCATGGACCGGGCCGTGGACAGGTTCATGAAATTGATGATGGCGATGGCCAGAATAAATACGCCGATCACCGAAAAGATGTAAAGGTTCGCCATGCTCCCTACTTCACCGGGTTGGCGTTCGGCCACCGTTCCCAAATACATGTCTTTCAATGGTTCAATAGCGATCGTGTATTTATTCATGGGGTCCTTAAATTGCCGCGCCAGAAAGTCCGGCACCTTTGCTTCGAATTTGGCACGGTCAAACTGGTCGTTGACGAGGAAATAGGTGTAGGTATCGACATACCCCCACTCCGTAAAAATATCAGGTCTCGATTTCCGGAAGGTGCTCATCGACAACAGAATAGTGAAGCGGAAATGCGAGTTGGCAGGTACATCCTTCATCACACCGGTCACGAGGTATTCGCCGGCATTTGCTCTTCCCGGAGAGTCGCTTCCCTTTAACGATTTTCCCATGGGATCTTCGTCACCGAAATATTTTTTGGCCGCCGATTCGGTAAGCACGACGCTAAAGGGTGCAGCCAATGCGGTCTTCGGATTTCCCCTCAGCAGTTTCCAGCTGAAAACGTCGAACGCAGTGGAGTCCATAAAAAAAAGTCCTTCTTCCTGGTAGGATTTTTCGCCAAGAGTGAAGAGAATGTCCGCACGCCCCGAGAATTGCACCACTTTGTCGATCTCCGGAAAGTTGTCGTGCAAGGCCTGACCGATCGGGGCGTTGCCCCACACCCAATACGACTTGGTGGATTTGCTTTTATCGTCTTTCGATCCATGAATGACGCGATAGATACGGTCGCGGTTTGAGTGATACCCGTCGAACGAGCGCTCATAATCCACATACATGGCAATGAGAAGACAACAGGCGATGCCGAGCGCCAGACCAAATATGTTGATGGTGGAGTAGCCTTTCTTTTTGACCAGATTTCTCCAGGCAATAATCAGATAGTTGCGATACATCATAAATGGGTTGTGAATAGATGACGTTTTAAAGTTTTTCAAAAGGATCGGGCGGAGGAGTGTTAACATTTCGATGCAGTAGGCACGGCGGGCGGCGGCAGCCGACTGTTCCCGGGCGGTCAGGAAAAAGATCTCTTCCATATCGCCTTCGATCTCTTCCAGGTATTTTTTTTTCAGGACGGACCGAAGGACGCGAAGAGGCCATTTTGGCGGATGGAGCGGAGCGTTCATACGCTCTTCAATTCGAGCGAGAGGGCGGGTATGGATTTCCAGAGACCGGCGCGGATTTCTTTCATTTCGGACAACACGCGGTGCGCGTAGCTGGTGGTCGAGTAAATACGTTTGCGTTTTCCGCCGCGAATTTGCGACGCCTCCCCAAACTCCGAGGTCAGAAATCCTTTTTCTTCCATGCGCTTGAGGGCAGATTGGATAGAGCCGACGCTGAGTTTGGTTTTCATACGTTGCTCCAGGGTCCGCTTGATTTCCACGCCGTAGGCATCGCGCTGCAGGCTGGCTACTGTGAGGAGAACGAATTCCTCAAATTCCCCAAGTTTTGTCTTCCGCATATATTATTCGTGATTGCAGTTAATATACGATAATCCTCCGGTTTTGGTTGCGGGACTGGACTTCTAAATCCTTTTTTCTGCGTTTCTGCGAGAATTATTAGGAAAGAGCGATCGAACTCATTAGCGCTCGCCTTCGGTAAGGGGTCTGAATCAGGATGGTCCGGATTCAAGGATCGGAAGGAAACTGAATTCTCTCTGCAGACAAGAATGAGTATTTGAGCTCATGT
>DATHFS010000684.1:0-2774 GCA_035317975.1 Cyclobacteriaceae bacterium
GTGGTGGAAGCAGGGGAGAAATACGATGAAGAGCTGTTCGCGCGCTTTAAGGTCCTTTCCACTCCGATCTTGTTGCTGATCAATAAAACAGACAAGGCCAGGGGGCCGGTCGTGGAGGAGAAGGTCCGGTATTGGAAGGAGCTGTTGAATCCCAAACAAATTATTCCTGTTTCGGCGCTCACCGGAGAAAATGTAGATCGCGTACTGACGGCCATCAAGGACCTGCTGCCGGAACATCCCGGCTACTATCCCAAAGATGATCTTACGGATCGTTCGGAGCGGTTCTTTGCTTCAGAAATAATCCGCGAAAAAATTCTCCTGAATTATGAGCAGGAAATACCCTATAGCGTCGAAGTGGGCATCGAATCCTTTAAAGACGAAGAAACGATCATCCGGATCCGCGCCGTTATTTATGTAGAGCGGGAATCGCAGAAAGGTATCTTGATTGGCAAAGGGGGAGGTTCTCTGAAGAAAGTAGGAACGGAGGCCCGTATCGATCTGGAGAAATTCTTTGCCAAAAAAATATTTTTAGAAACCCGGGTTAAGGTATCGGACAATTGGAGAAAGCAAAAACAGAAGTTGAAGCAGTTCGGGTACCTTGACTAAAAGCGGGTTCACGCAAAGGGCGCAAAGCTAAGGACGCAAAGAGCGCAAACTATTTCATTGCCCGTCCAGCTTTGCGCACGTTGCGCTTTCCTTTGCGGCCTTTGCGTGAAACACATCGCACTATATCTGCCACTGGATTACTCCGGGGAGAAGCAAATGCCTACTTTTGCAAAAAATCAGAGATCAGTAACTCATGTCAAATATTGTGGCGATTGTGGGGAGACCCAATGTGGGGAAGTCGACCTTTTTTAACCGGTTGGTAGAGCAGCGCCAGGCGATTATGGACGATGAGCCCGGCGTAACGCGCGATCGTCATTATGGTTATTCAGAATGGAGCGGCAAGTATTTTACGGTCATCGACACGGGGGGCTATGTTACCGGCTCGGAGGATAAGTTTGAATCCGAAATTCGCAAGCAGGTAGAGATGGCGCTCGAAGAATGCACCGCCGTTATTTTTATGCTTGATTGCCGCGACGGACTGACAGGGTATGATAAGGAATTCGCCAACATTATCCGTCGTTCGAAGAAGCCGGTTTTTATTGCGGCAAACAAAGCAGACACCCCTGAAAAATCACAATTGGCAAGCGAATTTTATGAGCTGGGCATGGGCGAAGTGTATCCCATCTCGGCTGAAAATGGCGGAGGTTCAGGAGAACTTTTGGATGACCTGATCAAGACCTTCGGCACGGAAGGCGTTGAAGATCCCGACGCAGGAATTCCCAAAATTGCCATTCTCGGCAGGCCCAATGTTGGCAAGTCCTCCTTCCTAAATGTTTTATTGGGCACGGAGCGGAGCATTGTCACGGATGAGGCAGGTACTACCCGCGATGCCATTCACTCTCACTACAAGATGTATGGCAAGGATTTCATTTTAATTGACACGGCAGGTATCCGTAAAAAAAGCAAGGTCACGCACGACATTGAATTTTATTCGGTGCTTCGGTCATTGCGGGCGTTGGAAGAAAGTGATGTGTGTATGATCGTCATCGACGCCCAGCGAGGCCTCGAATCGCAGGATGTAAACATCATCAGCCTCGCACAAAAGCAGGGGAAGGGCATGGTGATCATGGTGAATAAATGGGATTTGATCGAAAAAGATACCAAAACGGCCGATAAGTATAAAAAGGAGATGCTGGAGAAACTGGCACCTATCGATTATGTTCCTTTCATTTTTGTCTCCGTGCTCAATAAACAGCGGATCTTTCAGGCCGTCGAAATGGCAGTAAAAGTCTATAATAACAAAAACAAGAAAGTACCGACTTCCCAGCTCAATGATGCCTTGCTCCCTGAAATCGTCCATTATCCGCCGCCGGCCATAAAAGGGAAGCATATCCAGATCAAGTATATCACACAGGTAGCAGCCCGGACGCCATCGTTTGCATTCTTTTGTAACCTGCCTCAGTACATCCAGGAGTCTTACATCCGGTTCCTGGAGAATAAACTTCGGGCGAACTTTGACTTCGAGGGAGTGCCCGTCCGGCTATTCTTCCGGAAGAAGTGATTTTGCGACTATTCATTTAAAAAAAGTACCCTAATGACCGGTAGGATAGGCAGTATAAAGACCTGATTTCAGACATTATATAAAATTTTCTTACGTCCTACTTTAAAATCGACCTTTACGTGTATATTTGCAGCAAATTTTAAAACCTGTAAACTATGAAAAAAATTATCGCATCAATGATCGTGTGCGGTTTTGCAGTAGCAATGGTAGCATGTGGCAGCAAGAAGACAGAACAAGCCGCTGAACACATGGATTCCACTGCCTCTAAAATCGACTCGGCTGCCGCTAAAATCGACAGCGCAGTGAATACGCTTGTTGACACTGTAAAGGCAAAGTAATCAATCTCTAAAAAGATTGTTTTCCCGGGAAGGCTTTAGAGATAAAGCCTTTTTTCTTTTTACATGGATTCACATAAAATCCGGTCGCTCCTTTTGCAACACCTTCCGGCAGGAGCAATAGACTATTGCCTTGGTTTGTGGACAGCGCAACCGTTTGATTTCAAGCTGAGGAAGAGTCGCCATACAAAAGTGGGCGATTTTACCTGCCATCCTGGTCGTACCCCGAGGATCACGATCAACCGGGACCTGCACCCCTATTTGTTTCTGCTGACGTACATTCACGAAGTCGCTCACCTGGTGGTCCACCGTCAATTCGGGAACCGGGTGGA
>DATHFS010000685.1:0-10827 GCA_035317975.1 Cyclobacteriaceae bacterium
GAATGGCAACAGCCGTAAACTGTTTTGAAATTGAACCTAGCCTGAAAATCATATCGGGCCGGGCGGCCACCTTTAATTCCAAGTCTGCACTTCCAAACGCTTTTTCATAAACAATCCGGCCCTTTTTGGCGACAAGAACAGCACACCCCGGGTCATTAGGTTTAAATCTGTCCGACAGCAATCCATCAAGAATTCTCTCCAACTGTTTGTCGTTTTTACTTTGTCCGTGGGAGACGGACAATAGCAAAAGGAAAAGAATACTCAAGACAGTCTTTTTGAGCATAAAACTGCGATTCTAACGTTTTCATGACCGCATTGTGAATACACTGGATGTGCTCGTACAATGCGCAATAACTTATACAAATATAAAATAAATCTATTATATTCACGTTTGTATAACAAATATGACCACCAAAGGATATTACCTGGGAGAATTTGAGGAGCTCGTGTTGCTCTCCGCCGCCTCGTTGACGGACCATGCCTATGGCGTCTCGATTATGAAATACATCGTTGATAAAACAGCCCGGCATGTCAATATCCGTGCGGTTCGTGAAGTGCTCAGAAGGCTGGAGGAGAAGGGCTACCTGAAGTCAAAGATGGGTGGCGCTACGCAGGAAAGGGGCGGTCGTAGAAAACGATATTTTGTTTTGACCGCAAGCGGCAAGAAAACCCTGGAGGAAGCGATGAAACTCAAACTTCAACTTTACCAGGGCGTCCCAAACTTTTCATTCAAACCAATATGAATACCCTACCCCCAAAGTGGGCCGATCGCTTTTTGAGGTGGTATTGCAACCCCGATCTGCTGGAAGAAATCCAGGGGGATGCGCATGAGTTGTATTTCGAACGGCTGACGAATGAGGGCAAGCGATCTGCCGACTTGAAATACATGTGGGATGTGCTCCGGTTCTTCCGGTGGTCCAATATTAGAAGAAGGGAGAACGAGTTTGCGCCCGGAAGTGGGGGAGCATTATGGAATTTGAATTTTAAAATGACTGTGCGAAGTGCTTCCCGGAACAAACTGATTTTTGTGGTCAAAATACTCAGTCTGTCGGCCTGTTTGGGGTTTGCGCTCTTGTTGACCGCCTACGTGGTCAATGAACTTACATTCGATCAGTTTCACGTCAATCACGATCGGATTTACAGGATTAGCTCCAGGGTCAGCTTTCAGGATCACGTGACACATTATGCCGTTAGCCCTTTGCCGCTGGGGCAAGCGCTGCTGGATGACATTCCTGAGATAGAAAATTACTTCCGGTTCATGTATGAAGATAAACCCATATACCACCTCGAAGATAAAATCTTCTATGACGAAGTGACACTGGCCGCGGATAGTAATTTTCTAAACGTCCTGACATTTGATTTTCTTAAGGGAAACCGGCATGCGTTAACGGGGCCTGACAAAATTGCTTTGACCGAATCCACGGCGGCTAAATTCTTTGGTGATCAGGATCCGATGGGCAAGAGCGTAGTATATGGTCAGGATATTTTGTTGGAGGTTGCGGCAGTCATCAAGGATGTTCCTGCCAATTCGCATTTGAAGTTTGATGCGCTCATATCGTGGGAGACGTTTGATCGCAATGACGGATGGGATAACCTGAATGCGTATACCTATGTTTTACTCAGACCGGGGGCGAGTAGGGAGGAGGTAGAAAACAAAATGCATTCGGTACTTCAGACTTTTCATGAACTGATTGTCCGCGAGTACAAGGCCACCTTCCAGGTTCTCTTTGAAAACATCACAAGCATTCATTTTTCCGAAACCCTCAATGAAGATATTGCCGAAAAGGGAAATAAGAACAGTTTATTCATACTCATCACGGTCGCAGGCCTTTTCCTGATTACCGGCCTTGTTAACTACCTCAACCTTACGCTCGCTGAACTTAATACCAGCCTTAAGAAAATCGGGATACTCAGGATCTTCGGGGGTATGGTACAAGGCCATGGAAAGATTCTATGGGCGGAAACGATATTTACGTTACTCATCGTCTTGCCATTGGTCGTCCTTTTTTGTTACCTGGGTTTTCAGCTAGCGTCTGATTACCTGGCCATTCACATTGACTGGCACATCGTACTCCATCCCGCTTTTACCGCCGTTGCATTTGGATTCCTGGCGATCCTTGTGGCGTCCAACCGTGTGAATGCTTATCTGCTTTCAAAAACGAGTCATATCATGAATTCCCTTCGGGGGAAGATGGGCACGGGTCTCAGGGGCATTTACATCGGAAAATCACTGGTGGCAGTTCAGCTCTCGTTCTCCATCATCATGATCGCCTTGATCATTCTTATCATCAATCAATTTCATTTTATCCGGGATGCCAATAAGGGCTTTAACGATAAGAATACCGTGGTCATCAAACTCCGGAGAGACAGCTTTAATGAGGTAACGGCATTCAATGAGGCGGTTAGGAAACTCAGCGGTGTGGCGGGCGTTGACGGATGCTCGTATTACCCGGAAATGATAGAAACCAAATATGTGTTCCAGGTCGAAAGTGAAACGGGGATGAAGCAATTGCTTGTGCCCATGATGAATTGTGGCTACGGGTATTTGAACGCGCTCCGGATCAACGTAATACAAGGCCGGGGATTTGACGGCAGCCGGACGGAGGATGCTTCTCATTCCTTCATTATCAATGAGACTGCGGCCAAGACTTTTGGATGGAAGAATGCGATTGGTAAAAAGATCCAGGGACCTGTCCATGGAAGCAACCAATTGGATCGCGAGGGCAGTGTCGTGGGTGTTGTAAAGGATTTCAATTTTGCATCGATGCACAGCAAAATTGAGCCGCTGATCATCTTCCTGTCAAACGAGGGTTGGGGAAGTCCATTTATTTACATAAGACTCAATCCGATCAGGTCGAACAATTTGATTTCCCTGATTGAAAAGGAATTCAAGGCACAATGGCCGGAGTTGCCGTTCGAATGGGAGTACCTCGATGCCAAATACCTAAGCCTTTACGAAAAGGACTTTCAGGTAAAAAACATTTCTGAGATCGGGCTGGTGATTTCAATCCTGATCTCGTGTCTTGGCATTTTCAGCATTTCCGCGCTCGTCGTCACTCTCCGCACGAAGGAAATGGGCATACGAAAAGTGGTGGGCGCCACGCCTGCGCAACTGTTTCTTCTACATACGAAGAGTTTTCTCAAATTTCTGATCATTTCCGTCTTGGTTGCCTGGCCGGTGACCTGGTATTTGTCGGACCACTGGCTTCAGAATTTCGCCTACCACGTTGACATTACGGCCTGGTATTTTATTCTTCCGGGATGTATTGCCTTCGCCATTACCCTCGTCATGTCGGGCTATCATGGGATAAAAAGTGCCCAGGTGAATCCGGTAGATATTTTGAAGTATGAATAAACACGGGAACCCATGAAGACATTAATTTGGAGTTTGGTAGTGGCGTCCTGTCCTTATCTGTCGCTCGCACAGGGTTCTCTTCAGCTTTCAGGAAAAGTAGTAGATGGTGAAAAGCGAGAGCCATTATGCTATGCGTCCGTGAGTCTCAAGGGAAAATCTGTGGGAACGGTCACGAACGCAGATGGAATATTCGATTTTTATATTCCCTCGCCACAGGTCACCGATACGCTGGTGATTTCCATGTTAGGGTATAGTTCCTATGAATTGTCGGTCAATAAATTTCCCAATAATGCGGAGGTAATTCGGCTAAAAATGAAGCCCATCGAGTTGAGTGAGGTAACTATAACCGATTCGAAATTGATGCTCAAGGATATTGTAGCGAATGCGTTTAAAAACATCGACACCAACTATCCAACGCAGCCCTATATTTCTCACTATTTCTATCGCGAAACTCACCGGGAGAATACGCGTTGTGTAGTCCTGGCAGAGGCTGCCCTCGATATTTATGATAATGGCTATAAGCATATTTATGGAAATCGCACTCCGGTTCTCGAAAAGGTTAATCGCAGCAGCGTTCGTGCAAGCAGGAACTACCGGAATACGTTGTTCAAAAACACGGTAGTGGAAAGGTATAACCTGGTCCTCACTGCCTTGCGATGCAATCCATTGAAGTATAGAAATTCGCACATCCCCGACGCCCTGCACCACAAAATTTATACTCTTGAGGGTATTTCTAATTTGAACGACAATTTGATTTATGTGATCAGTTTCATGAGTTACCTGAAGAGGTCTCCCAATTTTGAACGAAAGAACACACTATATATTGATGCAGCAACCTATGCTGTGCATAAATATCAATGGGAAGAATATGCCAAAGAGGGGAAGTACAGTGAGGGATCCTGGCGATTGACTAAAGACTCAATTTTTTTTAGCCGAAGAAAAAAGATATCCACGACCTATGAGTTCGAACGTCACGAGGGCAAGATGTTCC
Source organism: Cyclobacteriaceae bacterium (assembly GCA_035317975.1). Classification (GTDB taxonomy): domain Bacteria; phylum Bacteroidota; class Bacteroidia; order Cytophagales; family Cyclobacteriaceae; genus ELB16-189. The sequence continues at coordinate 4,347 of DATHFS010000685.1, forward strand.
TTAAATACTTTGACGAAAGGTGCTGGGATGATATCTATAACGCGAAAGGGGATTCGGTTGAATTCGAAGCACTGGGTCACACGACCTTGCTTCTCACAGGGCTCGATACGAAGAGTCCTAAGCCCGAATTCAAGAACCTTATGAACCGGGAAAAAAGTTTGTATTCCCAACCCACACCCTACGACGCAGAATTCTGGAATAATTTCAAACAGGCAGTGCCCCTGACCAAAAAAGAGATTAAGGGCTTGGAGTGGGAAATGCCACTGGAGGAACAGTTCAATTCACCCCCAGCCCCTCTCCGGCCTGCCCACCGAAGCCTTGGCGTAGGTGGGGGCGGAGTGGGGGGAAATAGGAAATGAATCGGCGACATCTGCATCAGCCCTCAGGAAAAGCAAATGAAGTCAATTGTTTTTATTACGTTCCTTTTCTTGATCACAGCCTCCTTGTGCATCGGCCAAAGAAGTCTTACCATAACCGGGACAATCCTTGACTCAAAGACAAAGAAGCCTTTGGTCAATGCAGGAATTGGATTAAAGCAACAATCCAATGGCACCAATTCTGATGCGGACGGCAGCTTCGGACTGGTTTTATCAAATCCGGTTTTAGAAGATACTTTATTTGTTTCGTACGTCGGATACACGTCCTATAAGAACAGGCTGTCCAATCTAGATACTACGAAACAAATCTTCCTGCTCGAAGAGGTAGCCACCATATTGGATGAAGTAACGATCCTGGCAACGAGGCCTTTTAAATTCGATATAAAGAAACTGGAGGCCTCTTTCAGGATAGTAAAAGGGAATTTATATGCGGCATCGACAGAGACGACGAACAAATGGTACAACCAATTCCTCAGCTCGTTGATCCGGTCAGGTCAAACAAGATTATATGAAAAGTATAAACCTGACATCAGTCAATACGAAGGTTCTCTTCTCGCTTTCTTTAAAGGAAATCATTCCCAGCAGCTTAAATCAGAAGAAACAAACTACAACAAAGATTACGATGAGTATCCTATTGTAAACATATCTTACCAAGGGGCCGTATCGTATTGTGAATGGCTTACAGAGACATACAACAATAGTAAAGGAAAAAAGAAGTTTAAGAAAGTCAGATTCCGACTCCCGGAATTAAAGGAATGGCAAATCGCAGCGCTTGGCTATCCAAAATTTCAATCCTGGGACCTTGAGGAGAATACGGTAGAGGTCAGGGACCTAAAGTATCCTGGGGGAGAGGTAGGTGGATTGAAAAGAGTCATACCCGTTAAAGGAAATGACATTCTTTATCCCTGGTATCACGTCTTTGATTACCGCAACAAAGGACAGAACTGGCGTAATTGCTGGCTCGGAAACTTTAAAGTGCCTACCGGGGCCACATCGTGCTACGTGTTTCGTCCCAATGGTGACGGATTTCCCATTACAGGCAAAGTGGCTTCTTATTTTCCGAATGACATGGGCCTCTTCGACATTGTTGGCAATGTTGAGGAAATGATCGCCGAAAAGGGTAAAGCGTGTGGTGGCAGTTGGGACCACTCTCCGGAAGAATCCACTATTATAAGTATCCATCCCTATTTAGGTCCGAGTGGAACGGTAGGCTTCAGGGTTTTCATGGATGTGAATGCCAATAAATAGAGCCTGAATGAATCCCAAATTCTGCCTTCTGGTTTTGTTGCTGGTTCCAAATTCCTTATGGGCTCAGAGTCATATTGAAATTAGCGGTAGGGTTCTTGATCAGAAATCGAAACAGGCCTTACCTTATTCGAATATCAGCATTCGCAACAGCCCTATCGGTATAGTATCAAATGAAGCCGGTGAGTTTGACTTTTTTGTGCCCATTGAGTTAAACAGTGACACCCTGCAGATTTCCTACATCGGCTATAAGACGTTTAAAGAAATCATTTCCAATCTTAAAGAAACAACAAGCATATATCTCGAAGAATCGCCCACGGTGCTCAGTGAAATTACAGTGTCCGGTGACGGCGCAAGAAAATTGGTGAGGGAAGCGTTAGAAGCCATACCACTGGTTTATCCCACCACTCCCTATTTAATGGAAGGTTTTCACAGAAGTTGGGAGAAGGGCGATTTTACTGACAGCATCTCTTATCCGGGTACCCTGATTGAGGCGGCCATAACCATTTATGATCCCGGTTACGGACAAACAAAATCAAGAAATAAAGCTAAAGAAGAGGTTTACATCAACGAAGTAAGGCGAAGTGCCATGCGGGAAGGTTGGAATTACAATAAAAATTTTCTGAGAATTTTATTAGACAAAAATTTAGTGAAATATAGTCGGGCTTCACTTTTTGTATTTTTGGAGAGCTTTCTCAATTTCCCAAATTCGATGACCTATGAATGGGAAGGAGCCACTCGAATCAATGACGAAAATCTATCCATTATAAAGATAGAAGCCATAAATACCAAAAAATTTCCCGCTTTCTATAAAGTTTATATCAGTGATGATGACCATGCTATTCTGCGTTTTGAATTATACGGCCAGCAAAAAGTAGTCGATTACACCCTCGGTCCCTGGATTCTTGAGACTTTTAACGAGATCTACATTTTCAAGCGATATCGTAAAACGCCGTATCTGAGCTATGCCAAAAGGCAATACACCACTAAAAATGTAGACCAAATCAAAAGGAAAGTATTGCGAACAGAAGACTACTACGGGGAATTGCTGATCAATAACGTTATTACCACTGATGTTGCGGCGTGTCGAAAGTCTCTATCGTCGCAAAAAGCAAAAGACGTTTCCCTTGCCTTGCAGACCAAAGAATATCACGCCGATTTTTGGAAAAGCTATAATGTGATTCTGGAAAACCCACTAGACAAGGAAATAATCCAGTATTTTGAGCAGAAAACTAAACCAGAAGATCCATTTATACCAAACGGGAAAGGTAAAAAAAATAGATAGTCAATCGTCACAAGGCAAACCTCGTGGCAGGTTCGCTGAGGATCATTCCGCCGCTTCAGGGCTTAGGATACTAAATGCGGAATTTGACGAAGCTTCACCCTTCGCTATTTCTTATCGTCCTTTCAGGCCTGCCCACCGAATCCCGACGACGTCGGGAGAAGGTGGGGCTTGAATCAAGTCTAATTGAAGTAATGGGACCGTTGTACTCTGGAAAGCTTAGTAATTGAATTCCGCAGCAGAGAATGAGGCGTGATCACCTTGGCCAAATCCCGCTACCAATCAGGACTCCGGCCTGATTGTCCTCTGAACAAACCCGCTAGTCGAGGACGTGAGCCACAAAAAAATAATCCACTTTCATTGAACATTAAGCTCGTTGGAGTGTACAGCGTACTGGAAACCAATATATCCATAACCATGAAAGACTTCTTTTTCTCATTCTTTTTGATGATTTCCTCATGCCTCCTCGCTGGATCGCCCGAAATCATCCTCCCTAAAACAAAAATCATTCACCCAATGAGCTGGTATTCCGAGCAGTCATCGAGCTGGCGGGAAGAAATAGCGCGGAACAGGAACAATCCCCAGGCATGGGTCAATTATTTTGTGGCTAGCCGCTATGCGCAACGGCCGGTGGAGCAATTAAACCAAATTGTTCACGAAATGGAACTGGCTGTTCCCGGCTCCTTTGAACTACTGTTGGTCGAAGGATGGAATGAAGGCTTTTCCGGTAAATCGTATGATTGGCTCAGCCAGGCCTTTGCCATGAAACCTGACGACCCTTCCAGCTATTCCTCCCTGTTGTTGCTCAATGAATTGCTTCTGAATAAGCAGGATCGCAAAACGTTCTGCAATAGACTTTTCGAAAGTGGCTTGGTTTCCGGATCCCTGCTGAACTACAGTTACAACGTACTCATGTCGCTGGACCGGGACGCTGTCCTGATCACGGAGGGGGACAATACCACCATTCCGATTTTTATTTTACAAGACATCATGAACGTCCGGGAAGATGTGACTGTGCTTAATCTGGACATATTGTTGGAGCCGATTTACCGGAATCAAAAGCTGAATCAGGTGGATATTAAACTGACCGGTTTTGACGGCCCTGTAGCAAAAAATTCAAAGAAATTATTGTGTTCAACGTTGCCCCTGGAAAACCCCGATAAGAAATTTTATTATGCTCTTACCCTTTCCGGGGAAAGCATTGCCGCGATCAAAGATCAGCTTTATGTTGTCGGGCTGGCCTCCAGGTTAAGCAAAGAACGTCTTGATAACATTGCCATCATCAAGGAAAATCTGGAGAAAAGGTTTTTGTTGGATTACCTGGCCGTTGATTTTAATGGAGAAAATGAGTTGGCTGCAGGTAAAGTGCTGAATTCAAACTACCTCGTTCCAATGATTTTGCTCAATGATCACTATGTTAAGGATGGGAACCTGGAAGAATCGAAGCGTCTTCAGCAAATCGTGATAAAATTGGCGGGGGAGGGAGGGAAAACCGAACTCATCAATCACTTTTTGCACAGAAATGAAGGGCACAGTGCATCGTTTGTTTTGGCTGAAATCAAAATGAAAGAACTGGAGGAATCCTTTAAGCCCATAAAAATAATAACCCGGATAAGAAATTCAAGAAAGTAAAATTCAGGTTGCCCACGATGAAGGAATGGCAGATCGCCGCGTTGGGATATAAGAAATTCCAATCGTGGAATATTGACGAAAACACGGTTGAGGTGGGCGTTCCAGCTAATACATCAGACGAACTCTCCAAACAAACCAGGACCATTCCTTTCAAAGGAAGTGATATCCTATACCCTGGTACCGGGCATACAATTACAGGAATAAATACCTCAATCGATTTGAGTGCGCTTTGGGAAATTTCAAGTGCCCTGAAAAGATGACGGCGTGTATGACCCGCAATAAAATGATTACCCCGGATGGATTTGTTATGGCTGGTCCCGTAGCCCAATACTTCCCAAACGAAATGGGTTTCTTTGATGTGGTGGGGAACGTTGCCGAAATGACAGATGAAAAAGGCAAGGCGTGCGGAGGAAGTTGGAACCACGTTCCGCAAGAATCGACTATTGTGAGCATAAACTCCTATTCCGGGCCGGATGCGTCCATCGGATTTCGGATATTTATGGAAGTACTTGAGCCCTAGTCAACAAGTAGGTTGATGTTTATAAACAGACTGTCAAAGAAGACGGACGAAGAGTTGGTGCGCCTGGTGCAGCAAGGCAGCGAGCGCGCTTTGACGGAACTCTATTCCCGCTACAGTTAGAAACTGGTGCGATACTTTCACCGCATGTTATGGAAGGATGAGCCGAAAGCGCAGGATTTTTTACATGACTTGTTTATCAAACTGATCGAAGGGCCGGATCGCATCGATGCGAGCAGGCCTTTTTCAACCTGGATCTATTCCGTTGCACACAATATGTGTAAAAACGAATACCGTAAAGAAAACTTTAGAAAATCAGCGAATGGAAATTGGACGAACGGACAGCATGTTGAATTTATGCAAAGCGATCTGGACCAGCAGGATTTTCAGAGTCAACTCGAAAAGCTTCTGTCGCTGGCGGACGAGAACGACAAAGGCCTTTTTATCATGAGGTATGAATTGGAGCTAACCATATCTGAAATTGCGACGATCATGGAAATTCCCGAAGGGACTGTGAAATCACGGTTGTTTTATCTAAAGAAAAAATTGGCCGGCATGTTGAAGATCTTTAACCCTGCAATCAAGTAAGACGATTATGAAGACGGAAGAAGAAAAATTAGAAGACTTGGTGAGTACGAAATTGTTCACCAATCTAAGTGCGGAAGAAAAGCAGTTTGTTTTGGACGCACTCGGCTCGGAAGAGCAGTTCAATACCCTGCAACGGATCCATGCAACGCTTCTGGATCACCCGGTTGTCGCGTCTGTGAGGCCTGCCCCCCACGTTCTGATCGCGCTCAAGCATAAGCTCAGGGAAACCAAAAAAGGACCCCTTCTTCTCCCCGTGATTCTTCAATTCAAGATACCCGCCTACGCCGCGTTGATCCTGGCCGTGATCGTCGGATCCCTAACGGCCATGGTTTCCAATGGCTCTTCGGTGAAACAACCTCTGGTGATTGTGCCGAAAATGGAAAGGGATACGGTCTATATCACAAATACGGATACCGTCTATCGCGAAAGGCTACTGATCAAATATGTTCGGGTCTCTACCCCTGCGGAACCAGAGATCGTCACTGCCTCTTCGAAATCCGACAGAATCCTTGGTGTCAGCATGAAGGACAAGGAAGAACTTGATAGGTTATTGGTTTCAGGACTGAATTAGGAGCCTAACTTTGCCTACTGCCAGCTGGCTATTTTTTTACAAATCGACAAGTTTACTCTTCTCCAGTTCCAAGACCAACCCTTCACCATACGCCATCGCCGGCGTCTGGTATCCTGTTTTGAAATCTCCTCGCAAGATTTTTTCTGCAATCAGAACACTCGATTTTGCAGTCAGCGTATAACCGTCCAGCGTTTCCAAACGGCTCCCACATGCTTGCCCTGAACCATCCCAAACTTTCCCCCACAAGTACGTCCTGCCTTTCGCCCTTT
>DATHFS010000686.1:0-2838 GCA_035317975.1 Cyclobacteriaceae bacterium
GCCCCCGGAACAATTGCTACAGACCCTACGCCCCCCTCTCCGCCTCGGAGAGGGGCCGGGGGTGAGGTTAGTACTCACTCGCTACAAGCAACCCTGAACCCTTTATTGTGATTGCGCGACGAAGGCGACAACGGATTGCGATAGGTAATTCTGCTGTTGCGTAGTCCGATGTCCCAGGCTCCACCTCTCAACGTATAGTACATTCCCTTAATTGGGCCCTTGGGATTTTCCTTCGCGCTTATTGCGTAATACCCCTCATCGTACCAGTCGCTGCACCACTCCCACACGTTGCCGGTCATGTCATACAAACCCAGCTCGTTTGGAAATTTTTGGGCAACCGGCATTGTACCGCCGGTTTTACCGGACAACCATCCCACGCTATCGGCTGTCTTGCCTCCACTGAATGAATATCCTTTACTTTTCACTCCACCATGGGCGGCAAATTCCCATTCAGCTTCCGTAGGCAGTCTATAGTGTTTGCCTGTTTTACCACTTAGCCAAAAGCAAAACGCTACAGCATCGTCCCAACTGATATTCACCACAGGATGTTCACTTTTTTGTCCAAACCAGGGCGCTTCAGGCATCCGCCGCCCTGTGCTTTGGCAAAATACCTTCCATTGTCCAACCGTCGTCTCCGTTTTTGCGAGGCTGTATGTTATGACCACGACCTGGTGCGTCGGTTTTTCATCCTGATCGCCTGATTCGTCGCCCATTATAAATGATCCGCCTTGTACAGTGATCATTTCAGGATAATTCTGGGCGTAAAGGGTTGAACAAACAAGAAACAGGAACATTGCAAGGCCCCTCGTTTTGATTCTTCCCTGGATTGAACAGCCCTTGTAGAGTTGATATTTCATTTTTTCTTTTGGCTGGCATTCCGTCCCACCCAAATCAAGGCGTCGGTAATCATATTATTCTGAATGTAATCAGTCATAACCTGATCTCCATGTCCCATATTCAGGTAGATCATATCATATTTCGTGTTGGTCCATACAACCGGCGTGTCGCCTCCCGTGAGGATGTCCTTAATACCCAGAGGATAGTTCATGGGATCAAGGGTAACGAGCACTTTTACATTCTTGTTTTCCCTCGGACTTGGTTTCCATTGGTACCATTCGTTGACCGGCGAGGCATAGGCGGGTGGTACGCGTAAGGTGACAGGATGCGAAGTGTCGCTTACGACAAGACGTGCGGCGACAGGAGGCCAGCTATTTGTATAAAATATCGCTCCGCCAAGAAAATCGACAAACCATGGCCATTTCGTTGTCTTATCATTGTATCCTGCTACATGAAAACCCAGCCACCCACCGCCATTTTCCATGTATCGCTCAAAGGTTTTTTTTTGTTGTTCGGTATGGGGAAAGTCATTGACCCACATCACGACCTGGTAATTTCTCAGCAAGGTGTCGTTCAGGTTAGTCCAGTCCGTTGTAACATCGAATGTAAAATTCTTTTCATCACTCAGTTGCGTAAAGAAAGCGCGTACCTGTTTGGAAAAATCTACATGGTCCCTTTCCACACGATTGCTGTGGAAAGCCAGCACCTTAAAGTCAGGTTTTTGCGCAGCCGAGGGATGACCTCCCACGAGTATTTCAACAACAAAAAGGCTAAAGAAGTATGCCTTTTTCATTTTGTGACCTCCTTTCTGGTTGCACCGACAAGCCATAGCACGGCATCGGTGATCATGTTGTTCTGATCGGAGTTGGAAAAGATCTTATTGCTGTGCCCCATGTTCATGTACAACATTTTGTATTTCGTGTTGGTCCACACTACGGGTGTGTCGCCATTCTGAATACGGCTCTTAACGCCAAGGGGGTAATTCTCAGGGGCAAGGGACATCAACACTTTGACGTCCTTGCTTTCGCGCGGGCTGGGTTTCCATTGATACCACTCGCCGGTGGGAGATACATAGGTTTCCGGCAGCCTTTTCGTGACCGGATGGTTGCGGTCTTCAACGATGACTTTAGCAGGGAGGGGAGGCCAGTTGTTACTATGAAAAAAAGCTCCTCCGAGGAACGTATTAAACCATTTCCATTTCGAATCGGGAAGGTTGAAGGCTGAAACATGGCAGCCAAACCAGGCGCCCCCATGATTAATGTATCGCTCGAATGCTTCACGCTGTTCATCGCTGTGCGGAAAATCGTTGAGCCAGATGATGAGGTCATAGTTGGCGAGATAGTCGTCGTTGAGGTTAGTCCAGTCCCGCGTTGCATCAAAGGTAAACTGTTGCTGGTCTGAGATCAGGTTAAAAAAGTACAGAGCGTCCCTGGCGAAATTAATGTGGTCCATTTCTCCATTGGTGGAATAAAAGGCGGCTACTTTGAAGCGTGGTTGCTGGGCGTGCGCCGATACTACCAGAAGCAGAAAGAGTAATACCAGTCGGGAGGAGCACAATGGGAAGGATTGAATTTTCATTTCATTACATAAACGTGAGTATACCGATTTTTTTTGAAATCAAGTACAAGCATGCCAATATTCAAAGAACCTTAAAAATGAATTATTTAAGCTTTCCTGACAGGATGTAGATTTGCTCCGGATTCCTGGGTCAACTGGACCGGTTTTTCCCACCAGAGGAGTATATTAGGGGGCCCGCTAAACTATGAGACGATTTTTAGTTTTCACATTCTCACAGTTACTCGTCGTAATTGCTTCTGCACAAACCAAAGAGGAGATACTAAAAGGCTATGATGATAGCCGCGTAATAAGTTTCCCATTTCCACCGCGAGCATTTCTTTCCCTCTCTTCAAGCACAAATCAGGTATATACCAATCAATGTTTTACAGTATTGCTCGAGTTCAACGTGGCTGATAAAAATAGAGTACCCCTCAAGTTTCATGA
>DATHFS010000687.1:0-6824 GCA_035317975.1 Cyclobacteriaceae bacterium
TTTTTTATGAACAACCCCGAGTGACTAAATTCCTTTAATTCGAACGGTATTATTTGAGCACGTGCGGTCGTAACAGTATTTCAACCTTTTGAAAAAAGTCGAATCTAATTGAAGCCCCTATTTATTAAATTACAGGACTATGCAAAACAACATGCAATTTAAAAAGAGAACAAGCCGGAGGACTTTCGTAAAAGAGTTGGCCTTGCTCACCGGCTCCAGCCTGGCTCCCAGCTTTCTATTCGCCAGGGGCAAAGACTCGAAAATGAAACTGGGATTGGTTACCTACCAATGGGGCAAGGACTGGGATGTTCCTACCCTTATCAAAAATTGCTCGGCTGCGCAACTATACGGTGTCGAGTTGCGAACCGAGCATGTCCACGGTGTGGAGCCCTCGCTCTCTTTGGCCCGGCGCAAAGAGGTAAAGAAAATGTTTGCCGACAGTCCTGTAAAAATAGTAGGACTCGGAACGAATCAGCAGTATGATTTTGTTGACCCTGACCAACTCAAGATATCCATTGACCAGACAAAACAATTCATCAAACTCGGTAAGGACATCGGCGGCAGTGGAGTAAAAGTAAAACCGAATGCATTCCATAAAGAAGTACCGCACGAAAAAACCATCGAACAGATTGGCAAATCTCTCAATGAAGTGGGCACGTTCGCGGCCGATTTTGGACAGAAAATCAGGCTAGAGGTACACGGCAATGAAACCCAGGACCTGCCTAACATTAAGGCCATCATGGACGTAGCCGATCATCCAAACGTCTATGTTTGCTGGAACAGCAACGACGAAGACCTGCAGGGGGGAGGACTTGAACAGAATTTCAACCTGGTTAAGAAAAGGTTGGGCGACACCGTCCACGTGCGCGAACTTAACGTGGGATCCTATCCCTACCAGCACCTGATGGACATGTTTGTGGCGATGAATTATAAAGGGTGGATTCTTCTGGAATGCCGGACCGATCCGGCAGACAAAGTAAAAGCCATGATGGAGCAACATGATGTTTTCAAGGCGATGATTGCAAAGGCGCTGATTAGTCGTTAGTCTTTAGGCCTGGTCTTGAGTTGATGTTCAACTGAATTGAAGACGCGTACCGTTGGGGCGCGTGGCTTATGTTCCAAAGGATCAAAATACGAGAGCCTTGCTCATTTTCGCTGGCTTTGAAATTTGACCGCCAACGAAAACAGCAGCCCAAAGTGAATAAATACCATTAACGCGCACACATGGAACAACATACTCCTGGCTTTGTAAGCTTTCAATTCCAATTAATTTAAAAGGCAGTAATGGTCCACCGTTTCTCCGCTTCCACCTCCGGAATGAATGAAACGGTTGCAAGCCTTTCCAGAAGGACACTCCGAACCATATTCAGATTTCCTTCCTTTTCACCAAATACAAATCGGCCGTTGTTGTCGATTTTTTCAATGTGCTTTAACGCGGCGAATAAGGTACTAAAGACCATTACCTCACCGGTCCCCACAGAAGGGTCGGTGTGAATTTCTTTGACAATGTATTGCATAGGTTTTGGCTACTCGCCGCGAAATAAAACAACAAACAATGGTAATTGACCTTGCGGTTAAATACCATGTTTAATCGTTGAGTGAACGGGCGGAGGGTCAAACTACCTGATGTTCAGATAAATGATCTACCCTAGTGAATGTTAGGTTGAAAGGAGGGGCTTGGGAAGCGTGGTTCAACCTTCATTCGAATGCTTAAACCCGATCCTGCGCATGGGTTCGGCTTGGGGATTTAGCAACTCTTTCAAATATTTAAAGATCAGCTTAATATCACTATCATGTTGGACTGCTATCCTTTCCAGCTTTTCAAGTTTCAGTAAAATATCTTTATGGGTCAGCACCATTTCCCGCATCCGTGTAAATATTCTCACGATCTGCACATTTACTTCAATGGCCCTTTCACTGTTCAGCACACATTACTACACCGTGTTCAGTAAATGCAAGTGGAGGGTTCGGCGAGTACTTCAGTTTGTCTAAGTGCACATGACTTTTTATTAAGCCTTGCTTCTCTTCTTGATTTAGTTGGAACATAAAGTCTTCCGGAAAGCGTTACTATTGCGCCTCACCTGCTCATTCAGCCTCTTGGTTGGTACCCCATACAACTCAGCGAGGTCGGTATCGATCATTACCTTTTTTCCTCGGACAATGAGTATTTTATTGATTACTATTTCATCCGGAATTGCTATTCCCGCATCCATTTTGGTCATATCGAATGGCTAACAAGGTGGTCGCAAAATGCGACCACCTCCCTGTATCTAATCCATTCTATAAAAATATTCATTCTCAAATTGAGGATCACAATTCGAGGTATCCGGTTTTCCTGACAATAACGTTCATAACCAAAAGAGTTTGCAAACCTCGAAATATCATGGTTTTATCTTCTTCAACACCCAAAACTCATCATAACCAATAACCGCCCGGTCCACCATTTCGCGTATCACTTCCAGAAAAAGCTCGTGATCACCGGGGTCGACGGATCCTTCCAGTTCCTCTACCGTCATCGGTTTTTGTTTTAATAAATACAGGATTTGGCTTTCGTAATCCTGAAGGGCAGCAAGGTTTTCTTTTTTCTTTTTCGCGATACAAACATCACAGATCCCGCATGTTGCATCGGTGATCTCATCAAAATAGCCCTGGATCCATTGCATCCGGCATTGGTGACTTTGCCCGACGTAATTCACCATCGCCTCCATCTTGTCAAAACTCAGTTTTCTGCGCCCTTCCATCTTCCCTTTGTCCACCGGAAGACGGTCCGCATCCTGTCGCGGCAGCACAAAGGTAAGTTGGGGACTGTCTGAAGCAGGTTCATAGTTCAGGAGCTGCAGTTTGCTTAACTTCAGAAGGGCGGCTTTCACTTCTTTTACTTCCCACTTGGTGACCTGGGCGACCTGACTTTCTGAAATCGGCAAGTAAGCAGAGAATAGTTCACCCCCATAAAGGCGCAGCAACGTTTTAATAAACGGATCGTATTTGGCGTTCCCCACCTGAAACTCATACAACTGTTTCTTATCGATGGAAAAATGCACCCTGGAAGGCCGGTAAAAGCTGTCGCTTAATTGGATCAACCCTTCCTCCTCCATCTTTTTCAAGGCAGGGAAAACAACTGATGATTTAAATGAAAAGCGTTTGCAAAAAGCCTCCAGGTCAAAATCATAACTTTCATACTGACCACTGCCAATCGCCAATTGAAAATAGTTGGCCAGGGCCTGATAGACTTGCTTCAATAATTCCATTCCGGGATGCGATAGGGCTACCTTGCTGCGCAACGCGCCGATATCGGCCTCATGAAAAATGACGACAGCATAGGAGCGAATTCCGTCACGTCCTGCCCTACCTGCTTCCTGGTAGTAGGACTCCGGATTTTCAGGCAAATCCATGTGCACCACCGTACGCACGTTCACCTTGTTGATCCCCATTCCAAAGGCATTCGTTGCCACCATCACCCGGGCGCGGTCCTCCTGCCACTCGACTTGCCGCACATTTCGTTGCTGGTGATCCAGACCTGCATGGTAAAAGGTCGCCGGTAATTTTTGTTTTGTCAGCCACAGGGCAAGATCTTTTGTGGCTTTTCGCGAACGAACATATACGATCGATGAGCCGCGCACTTTCCGGAGTACCTCCAATAGTTGCTTTTCCTTATTTTCTGTTTTGCGAACGACAAAAGAAATTGTATCCCGGGCAAAGCTCTTCTGAAACACAGAAGGGGCTTTGAAGTTTAGTTTTTGGATAATGTCGTCTTTCACCTGCCTCGTAGCCGACGCCGTCAGCGCGATAAAGGGAACTCCGGGCAGGATCTCACGCAACTCAGCTATCTGTAAATAGGGGGGCCGGAAGTCGTACCCCCATTGCGAAATACAGTGCGCTTCATCCACAGCCACCAGGCACACCTTCATTTTTTTTACCCGCTCCCTGAAAATCTCGGTTTGCAGCCGTTCCGGTGAGAGGTACAAAAACTTTTCATTGCCGTACACGCAATTGTCCAGCGTGATGTCAATTTCCCTGCGCGTCATCCCGGAGTGGACCGACGTTGCTTTTATTCCTTTGCTCTTCAACTGTTGCACCTGGTCTTGCATGAGGGCAATCAACGGTGTGATCACCAGGCAAAGTCCTTCCATCATCAACGTTGGGACTTGAAAGCAAACCGATTTTCCCCCTCCCGTCGGCAGCAGCGCAAACGTATCTTTTCCCTGAAGGACCGATGCAATGATCTCCCCCTGGGGAAAGCGGAAGGCTGTATGGCCCCAATACGTTTTGAGGAGTTGTTCGGGGGTTGGCATGGCTTGGGTGTGGTATTCGGTAATCGGTAATCAGTGATCGGTATGCTTGCAGGGTTACTAATAGTGTGGCCATGATCATAGATTCTAGGGCCGAATCCACTGATTACTGATCACCGATTACCAGTTTGACAATAATACCAACTAAACACGTAAAAAGTTAAAGGTGTCGAAACTACCGCTTACCGATCACCGATCACCAATTATTATCCCTCTTCTCCAGAAAAGCCTGAATCCCCTTTTTACAATCCTCCGTCGTTCGGGCACGCGCGTTCATGGTTGCAGCATAGTCGAGGGCTTCGGTAAGGGGTAGGGATTGGACTTCCGCTATCATCTGTTTGGTCAGCTCCATCGACTGAAGTGAATTTTGGTTAACTAATTTCTTTGCATACTCCATGACGGACGATTCCAGCGACTCTCTGGAAGCCAGAAAATTTACCAATCCACAGGCTACGGCCGCAGCTCCCGCTATAAGTTCACCGCCTAACAAGAGTTGCTTTGCCTTCTGCTCCCCTAGTTTCCTTAATAAAAAAACCATGACAATTGCAGGTACAAACCCAATCCTTACTTCCGTGTACCCAAACCTGGCTTCCGGCACAGCGAAGATGATATCGCATACTGTCGCAAGTCCGCAGCCGCCTGCCAGCGCATGGCCCTGTACCTGGGCGATCACTACCTTCTTTAATGTGTAGATCTTAAGAAAAAGATCGCGGAGGTGCCGCGAATCATTCAGGTTCTCTTCAAATGAAAAATGCTGAAGTTTTTGCAGGTAGGCAAGATCGGCACCGGCACAAAATGCCTCGCCGGTGGCACCCAATACGATCACCTTGACGGCGGGATCTGATTCCGCCTTCGTAAAGACAGCCATTAGTTCGCTTACCAATTCAAAGCTCAATGCATTTCTTTTCTCCGGGCGGTTGAGCGTGACAAAGCCCACACGGTCTTTAACGGCATACTTTACGAGGTCCATAGCTACAGGTTTACGACAAAGGCTCCTTCATTGACGACAGAGTGCACTGTAATGTTCTTTGATCCTGCTTCCTTCACCATCCGTGCGGCATAGCTTCGCGAATTGCTACTATCCAAAATTAACTTCCTGAATCTGACTTTATGCTGAAGTTGTTCCAGGGAACGCACAGCATCGTTTCCAATAATCAGATAGTCCGCTATACCATTTTGAGGAAGCTCATGGTGACCCTGATCGATCCAAAGAACTGTAGTCTTGCCCAGAAGAAAAAACCGGAAGCCGGTAAGCGATTTTATAAAGTGCGGGTCGGAAACAATCAAATGGCTGTCTGTCACACCGGAAAGCATGCGGCTGGGCCGAATGTGGAACCGCAACTGATCTTCATCGCGGGTCAACACGGAATCCGAGTAAAAATAAGATTGACCGCCTTTGATCCACTCCAGTGCCCCATGGCCCGGTACATGGTAGACAATCAATTTGTCATGATCTTTATCTGCCAATAAATTCCACCATTGGATGCACGTGAATACCATCAACAAAACGAATCCGCCAACGGCATAGTGAAACTTCCTGGATTCGACTAGCCGAATGGCAAAAACAATCATGCCGATCAGCAACAGACACTGCACCGCCGTAATGTTCACTCCATTTATCAAACTGAACGGCAACCCCTCAACAAAAAAAACGATTCCATTGAGAAGGGAGATGGTGTAGTGCAGTAGAAGTCCAAAACAGCCAGCTAGCCACGGCACCGGGCTGACGGCAAGCAAGAGCACCCCCATCACCAGCACGAGGCTGGAAAGCGGAATAACGACGAGGTTGGAAAATAAAAAGTAGACAGGGAATTGGTGAAAGTAGTAGAAGCCCAATGAAAATGTTGCCAACTGGGCGGCCAGGGACACGCACGTTCCTTGCCACACCTTATCCCAAAACAAGGAAGCCGGCTCCCAAAGGCGGTAAAGCGGACGCTGGAGATATACAATCCCGATCACAGCCAGATAGGAAAGCTGAAACCCGACCGACATGACCAGGTAAGGATTGTATAATAAGAGAAGAAATGCAGAAGCGGCGAGGGTATTGTAGATATTCGTATCGCGGGCGAATGGTCTGGCGACAGCGACGAACGAAAACATGGCAACGGCCCGAAGGACAGAGGGGGACAAACCGGTTACGAAGGCATAGGCCCAAAGGGAAATCAAACTCAGGAAGGCAATTAGCCAGCGACTCCAGGAATGATGGCTTAGGGGCCTCAGCAAGAACAAAATGATTCCATAGATAATCCCCACGTGAAGGCCGGACACCGATAAGATGTGCATGGCGCCGCTAGCGGCATAGGCCGCCTGGAGATCGTTGTCGATGCCCTCCGTAACACCCAGGACCAACGCGCGCGCGATTGCCTGGTTTTGAGAGCCCGGAATAAGCCGCTGAATTTCTGCAGAGGCCCATGCTCTTACCTGCTGTGAATAAAACATCACACCATGGTGGCTCGCATGAACTACCCCCTTTATTTGATTTGACTTTACAAATTGCTGATGGGAGATATTTCTAAAACTGAGAAAGCGTTTAAA
>DATHFS010000688.1:0-2090 GCA_035317975.1 Cyclobacteriaceae bacterium
GCCCTCAGGTAAACCGGCTGAGAAATCGTTTTTGATAAATGAGCGAATGCAGAACGGTCAGACTTGATTTTCAAATGAGCATCGATGGGTTTCAGGTAGATTATGATCGCTATTCCCACGGCTGCACTCAACCCGACGATCATCAGAAAGGGGGAATGCCATCCGAGGTGACTGGCGAGATAAAGTCCGATCGGTAGACCCAATACCTGGCTGGAGGCAAACGCCATTTGCACGAACCCCATTACGCGGCCCCTTTTGTCCAGCGCGAACAGGTCCGTAATGATTGCAAAACTGATTGATCCGATCACCCCTCCAAACACACCGGTTACGATCCTTGCGATCAGCAGGAACGGATAGTCCGGTGCAATCCCGCAAAGAAGCGTGCCAGCGATAAACCCTGCATAAAAGAAAAGTAACAGCTTCTTGCGATCGAACCGATCGGCAAAACCGGCTGCCAGTAACCCTGAGGCTCCGGCACTGAAGGCATATGCCGAAACAACGAGACTGAATTGACCGGTGGAGATATGGAGTTCCTTCAATAGTTGGGCCCCCAGTGGCGACAAGACCATAAAATCCAGTACGATCGTAAACTGAAGGAAGGTCAACAGTGCGACGACGAATTTTTGATAGTCGGTGAAAATCTTGCCAGCGGCAGGGGTAGAATCCATATTCGTTTTTACTGCTCGGGCGTTTGCCACAAAGACACAAAGACACGGAGCATTTTTTTTATGAATTAGAATTTCGTGCCTTCGTGCCTTTGTGGCAAACGAGGCACTTTATAGTTTTTCGCAGACAAGTATAGCTTTAAATGTTGAAAAATCGGGTGATCAAGGTGGCCAACTGGCAAAAAAACGCGATTTTTTTAATAAACGCCCAATCTATCAATCCAACAAATCCTGGTCCTGCTGACATAGGGTTGTCAGTGGCGATCCTTTACTTTGGTCGTTTCATCTAAACAAATTATTGTATGAGCCTGGAATACATAGCAAAAAAATCGATCACCATTCCTGCACCTGCGGATAAAGTGTGGGAGGCATTGACCAATCCGGCTTTGATCAAGCAGTATTTCTTCGGCACGGATGCTGTTTCGAAATGGAAGGTCGGAAGTCCGATCATTTTCAGAGGGGTTTGGGAAGGCAAACCGTACGAAGACAAGGGTACGATCCTGGCCCTGGAGAAAGGAAAATTGCTGAAGTACAATTACTGGAGTTCGTTCTCAGGAACAGAAGACGTTCCTGCAAATTATGCCAACATTATTTATTCGCTAACACCGGATAAGAATGGTACTGTGCTCACCATCACCCAGGACAATTGCAAATCTGCCGAAGCGCGCGATCATTCAGCTCAGAACTGGGGGATGATATTGGATAATCTGGTGAAGGTGTTGGCTGAAAAATGAGTCTTGAGTCAAGACTCATTTCTGTTTCGTCACGGCTCGCATCGGATGAATTTCATAACTGTTTCGTCCGTTGGCGGGGTCATTAGCCACCAATGTATGAAGTTGGTCTTCACTATCCACAGCAAGTACTGCAACACCGTATCCGCCTTTTGGGTCCATGACTGGGCCTAAGACTATGACAGTCCCGTTGTCAACATACGGTGCCCAATAAGCAACATGTTTCTGCATAATTGATCGCTCCTCGACCGTCATGTCTGTTGTAAAAGAGGATCTGGGCGGATTGAGCTTTAGGAAGAAATGTTTTTTGTTGGTTATCATATATAGTTTGGGGAGATTCTCATCAAGCAGCCGCCTCATAGATTTTCTCGATATTCTTAGAAGTCAGGATTTTGCTTGCTATTTCAATTACTGCTACAGCTTGCTGTTTCGTTACAGATGGGAAGTCTGAAAGAAATTCGTCCAAAGAAATCCCCTTCTCCAAGTGGAAAAATAAAGTCTCTACAGGGACTCTCGTTCCCTTGAAAACAGGATTTCCGCTCAAAATTTCCTCATCACTATTTACGTAGTCCTTGATCTTGTGCATGCCCAAATTTACTGATTTACGGCAAGGGTGCGTCCTAGTGAGAGTAAAATGTCAGGAAAAATTGGAGGACGCAAATTGCGTCCTCCAATGGACTAATTCTTATTATTT
>DATHFS010000689.1:0-2375 GCA_035317975.1 Cyclobacteriaceae bacterium
GATATATCGGTAGAAAATCAAATTGGAGAATAATTCAAGTCCCATCAGGGACGACATATTGGAATCTGGGTCGTGCTAGTTCTAATCCACCTGGTGTCGCAAAAACTCAAATCTGCTACACAGTTAATGCCTCGAAATACCTTGAAAATAAGGCCGACACTTTCATTTATGTTGCAAAACTAATTGGTCGCAACACTAGTGTTGCGAAAATTTAATTTTGCAACGTTGCTGTGGCTTAAACACTCTTGCACACACAAACCTTATTACCTTCGTAGCACTCAGCTGTCCCCTCTCCGAAACCTTCTTACCTTATTGTCGGGGTATACACCTTGCGAAATGCAAAGGACATTTAGCCAATCAGGTCCCATGATTTGCGCTCATAGATAAATGTGCAGGAAAAATAAGGTAATAAGGTTGGGAAAGGTGAAGGGACATTTTGTCTACGAAGGTAATAAGGTTAACGTGTGCCGTCTTAACGCATTCCAATCATTCCGGCAAGTATGATCGGTTAAGCATGAGGCAAACCTTCGTTACACTGAAATGGCAGGCTTGAGAAAACCCGATGAGTGATTTTCATTTGGATTGATCGACCGGGAAAGTTTTGAAAAGGTGGGAGCAAACTCAAGCAGGAAATCAGACCAACAAGGTGATGAATTGAAAGGATCTGGGATAGCGAACCGATTCGAATTCATAACCATTCATAGCTCTATTTGATGTTTCAAACTAATTGGTCGCAGCACTAGTGTACGACCAATTAATTTTGCAACATCAATTTTGACGGCTAGAGTGTTTACGTCTCGACAATGTTGCAAAAGGTTTCGCAAGGCTAGTTCTGATCTTGAAACATTGGATAATTACAATTATCGTTGGGCCAATAAGCTCCAGAGGAGCGGCCTGTTTGTAGAATCCAACCAGGGGATAAATTCAAGCTCCAGAGGAGCAACTAGCGACTCAATACTCAGAGATGGCGGATTCTCCAGGCGCTGGGATAGAGATTGTTGATGCGGGTGCCTAATAAGTTGACCCATCCGAGGGGCAAGTCTTCATAGACTGCCAGAGCAAATCCATGCTTTTCTGTAAGGACAGACAGGTTCTCCTTCCGGAGGTAGGCAAGAGCTTGCTCTTTAGTCAGTTCTATTCTGCTGAGGGTATGCTTATTTACATGATTTGATAGCGCAAGGGCATGTTCCGGAACCAGCTTGTCATGCTTTTGAGTTGCGAGGGCAGTACCCTTATTTAGCACTTTCAGTTTTTCGGACAACCATGCTATGTCGGTTTGAGAGCTTGAGGGGATCAGCAAGATCAATTCACCATGAAGGATGAAGCTAAAAAGGGAAACGTCCTCGATCCATTCCCGGAGGGAATCGGCTATTTTTTTTGCCGGTGATGCGAAGGACGTTTTGGGTTTCGCTCTTATTGCGGTTTCCTCTTCCGTCTTCCTGAGAACGGCCATAAAAAAACCCTCCCCTTGCACGGCATGCGGGAAGAACCGGTATCCGGTACTATTTCCTTTATTTATTTTCTGAATACCCCAGGAAGGATTGATTTCCAGCTCGACCGATTCCAGTCCTTTTTGCTGTTGCAGCCAGACTAAATTGTCTTCGTTTTCCTTTTCGTTGTAGGTGCACGTGCTGTAGATGAGGATACCGTTTTGCTTCAGGGAAGGCCAGCTATCGTGAAGGATTCGTCGCTGTCGTTGAGAACAGCGCTCCACCGCCTCGGGTGACCATTCGGTCATGGCTTCCGGATCTTTGCGAAAAAGTCCTTCGCCCGAGCAGGGGGCATCGACCACAATCGCATCGAAGTAACCGGGGAGCCTTTGAAAATCTTCCGGGTCATTGTTGGTAACCACCACATTGGCGTGTCCCCATTTCTGAATGTTTTCCGATAGGATGGTTGCGCGGGAACCAATCACTTCGTTGGCGATCAGCAACGAATCGGCGCTGATCAGGCTGAGGAGATGCGTGGATTTTCCACCCGGTGCGGCACACAAATCCAGGACGCGAAGCGGCTGAGAAAGATCAAGGGATTGTTTTACTGCCTGTTCAAGAAACAGGGAACTGGCATCCTGAACATAATAGGCGCCTGCATGAAAAGAGGGGTCGAGGGTGAAAGAGGGGCGTGAGTCGAGGTAGTAGCCGTGTTCTGCCCAGGGTATGCGAGCGGCATGAATTGCTTTTGATTTTTTCGGATTGATCCGGATGCTGACAGGGGGGCTGTGTTGGTGTGCTGCTAAAAATGGTTCCCAATCCGTAGAGAGTAGCGCATGCATTCTCGCCTCAAATAAGGGTGGGAAGTATTTATTCATAAAAAAGATAGAGACCTACTGCATTACCCCGTAAGGTACATAGTTGGCTCCTTGTTCAATTGCCACT
>DATHFS010000690.1:0-4967 GCA_035317975.1 Cyclobacteriaceae bacterium
CTTCTCTCCGATCTCCTCCAGCGTCATGGCATGCTCGCCATTTAGACCAAAGTACAGCGTAATCACATCCGACTCTCTTTGGGTCAGGGTAGACAGCGCTCGCTGAACCTCCCTCCTCAGCGAGTCAGTCATAAGACCTGAATCAGGAGTCTCTTCACTATCATTTTCCAGCACGTCCAGCAAACTGTTTTCTTCCCCTTGAACAAAGGGCGCATCCATGGACACATGCCGGCCCGAGATCTTCATCGTGTCGACTACCTCGGCCGTAGTGACTTCCAGCACTTCAGCTAATTCTTCCGGAGAAGGCTCGCGCTCAAACTTCTGCTCAAGCTCTGAAAATGTTTTTGATATCTTATTTAAGGATCCAACGCGGTTGAGGGGCAGCCGGACGATGCGGGATTGCTCTGCCAGAGCCTGAAGGATCGACTGACGGATCCACCACACGGCGTATGAAATGAATTTGAATCCCCGTGTTTCATCAAAGCGTTGTGCCGCTTTGATGAGTCCCAGATTTCCTTCGTTGATCAGGTCACCCAGCGAGAGACCTTGATTTTGATATTGCTTGGCTACCGAAACTACAAAGCGGAGGTTGGCTTTCGTCAATTTTTCCAGGGCAATCTGATCGCCTTCCTTGATCCTCTTGGCGAGTTCTACTTCTTCGTCCGGCGTGAGCAGGTCCACCTTTCCAATCTCCTGCAGGTATTTATCAAGGGACTGGCTCTCCCGGTTGGTGATCTGTTTACTGATTTTTAGCTGTCTCATTGCCGTATTTCAGTTTCTACCCGTAATTCTAACACGGAAAAACGAACATTTAGTTCGAAAAACAAAATCTAAGATTAAAATTTAAGATTTAAAATTGGAAACCCCTCAACACAAATTTCACCACAGGGCTAATTCCACCACAGTGACTTAAATTCAGCGGGATCTGATCTTAAATCTTAAATCCTACACGTTAGCCGTTTCTTCCTTTTTCGGCGAAGCCGGAGGCCGGGGTAATAGAACTTTCCGGGAAAGCCTGAATTTTCCCGTTTTCTTGTCTACTTCGACCAGTTTCACTTTTACTTGTTCCCCCACTTCCAATACGCCATCCATGTTCTCAAGTCGTTCCCATTTGATTTCGGAAATATGCAGCAAGCCATCTTTGCCTGGCATAAATTCGACAAATGCCCCAAAAGGCATGATGGATTTAACCACTCCGTCATAGATTTCTCCTACTTCGGGAACAGCGACAATGTTCTTGACTCGCCTTACCGCGGCATCCATAACTGCCTGATTATTAGCAAATACATTCACTACGCCTTTATTGTTTGTTTCTTCAATAACAATCGTAGCGCCCGTTGTTTTCTGGATCTCCTGGACGACCTTACCACCGGGGCCGATGACGGCGCCAATCTGGTCTTTGTCGATAAAAATGGTATAAGCGCGTGGTGTATGTGGCTTCAAATCGGCCTTGGGTGCCGAAATGGTCTTTTTCATCTCGTTCAGGATGTGAAGGCGTCCTTCCTTGGCCTGATCGAGGGCTTCTTTAAGAAGGGCATACGTTAGTCCCTCCACTTTCAGATCCATCTGACACGCTGTGACTCCCTGTGCCGTGCCGGTCACTTTAAAGTCCATGTCTCCAAGGTGGTCTTCGTCCCCGAGAATATCAGATAGAATAGCGTGCTTGCCTGTACTTGCATCGGATATCATACCCATCGCAATACCCGAAACCGGGCCTTTGATTTGGATACCTGCATCCATCAGCGCCAGGGAACCGGCACACACTGTTGCCCTAGAGGATGAGCCGTTGGACTCCAATATATCCGATACGATCCTGATGGTATAGGGGTTATTCTCTTGCTGGGGCAATACTTGTTTGAGGGCGCGATGGGCCAGGTTACCATGTCCTACTTCTCTCCTTCCCGGGCCGCGGTTGGGTTTTACCTCACCTGTGGAAAACCCGGGGAAGTTATAATGGAGCATAAACTTGTTCGAACCCGAATACATCGCTCCATCGATCAATTGCTCATCGAGCTTAGTACCCAATGTAACCGTGCTCAGCGATTGTGTCTCCCCGCGGGTGAACACTGCTGATCCATGGGCCGAAGGCAGGTAATCGATTTCAGTCCAGATGGCCCGGATTTCGCGTGGTTTTCTTTCATCCAGGCGAACGCCTTCATTCAGGACCAGGTCCCTGCAAGCCTTCTTGTTGATATCGTGATAATATTTCTTAACCAGATCCTTATTAATGGTGGTGTCTTCCGGAAGGCCTGCCAGGTACTCTTCCAGTACCTTATCAAAATTTTCCGAACGGACTTTTTTATTCGCAACCTGTTGACGTGCAACGGCGTAGACCTTGTCGTACAACAGTTTGTGCAACTCCACTTTTAGGTTTTCGTCTTTTACCTCGTGGTCGTACGTTCTTTTCTGTGTCTTGCCTGTTTCCTGGGTCAACTCGATCTGAAGCCGGCACTGATCTTTAATAGCCTCGTGTGCGACCTTGAGTGCGGCCAGCAGGTCATCTTCGCTTACCTCTTTGGATTCACCTTCTACCATCAGAATATTGTCGATGGAGGCGCCTACGATCAGGTCAATATCTGCCTTCTCTTTTTGCTCAAGGGTAGGATTGATAATAAACTGACCCTCAACGCGTGCCACCCTGACTTCAGAGATGGGTCCCTGGAAAGGAATATCCGATACGGCCAATGCGGCTGAGGCTGCAAATGCGGCCAATGCATCCGGCAAGGCATTTTCATCACCAGACATCAATTGAATATTAACCTGTGTTTCGGCGTGGTAATCATCCGGGAACAGAGGACGAATAGCGCGGTCGACCAACCGGCTGATCAGGATCTCGTAGTCAGAGAGCCTTCCTTCCCGTCTTAAAAAGCCTCCCGGAATTTTGCCGGTGGAAGCAAATTTTTCCTGGTAATCAACGGAGAGCGGCAGAAAATCAGCGCCTTCTTTACCCTCCTGGTTGGCTACCACGGTAGCAAGGAGCATGGTATTGCCCATTCGGACAACAACTGAACCGTCTGCCTGCCTGGCTAGTTTTCCGGTTTCAACAATAATTTCACGGCCGTCAGGCAGTTTACAGGTCTTGGATAGTACTTTGGGGGTATTCATAAATGTATTTTTGAAGGAAAGAGGGACACCCATCTTCCCGGGTAATTAAATAAAAAGCGAAAAGGGAACCACTTTCCGGGTTCCCTGTCCGCTTCTTTTGACTTCTTATTTTCTGAGTTCCAACTCGGTGATAATCGACCGATAGCGCCCAATATTGATCTTTTGGAGGTAGTTCAGTAGCTTTTTGCGTTGCCCTACCAACTTCAATAAGCCTTGCTGGGTAGAAAAGTCCTTTTTCTGACCTTTTAAATGCGCTGTTAAGTGATTGATCCGGTGCGTAAACAACGCGATTTGAGATTCCGGAGAACCCGTGTCGGTTTTGGTCTTGGCAAACCCATGCTTGCTAAATAACTCTTGCTTCTTTTCTGAATTCAGATACATCGCTAAAAATTTTGCTTTTTTGTCAATTTAATCCGCAAAGTTATTGAATTCACATGAATTAGCAAACTCAGGCAGCGGCTGTTTTGGCTAACTTTCTATTCGCAAACCAGGTTTTTAGTTTGTCCAGGGCGACATTGTAGAAGTCAGCGTCAAATAGCCTGGCGTCGGCACGGGCCTGCCGGAGAAATAACAGGCCGATAATCAGTAAGACCAGATTGGCTGTCCAAATGCCGATCGGTACGGAAATCGTTCCCTGCTTCGCCCACTTCTCCCCGATCATGGAGAGCAGATAAAAGATAATAAAGAAGAAGATAGAGACGAGTACGGGGATTCCCAGTCCTCCTTTCTTGATGATTGCCCCCAGGGGCGCACCAATTAAAAACATGACGATGCAGGCCAGGGAGTTAGCAAGGATCTTGTGCCATTGAATTTGAAATTCTTTGAACCGGAAGTCGTGATCATCCATGATGGTAGTGGAATTCAGTAGCTGGCTTTTCATCATTCTTGCCGAGTTCAACCCCGAAACGATTTCGTTATTTCTGGCCGGCAACGCGAACAGGCTGTCTGATTTTGCTTTCGTCTTTTCGTCAATCACCGGATGGATGTTGAATGCGAGAACGACAGAAGGAGGAGGACTCACTGTCGTGACGGGGGGCGTTCCGGGCGCTCCGGTTTTGGCACGGGCTTTGGCTTGGAAAATAGAGTCTCTTTTCTTACTAAAGGCCTGCAGATCGGGAGACAGCTTCAGGGTATCGCGTCTAAAATGATAGGTGAAGAAGTTTTCCTTTGTTTTATAGATATAAATTTTCTGCGTATTAATCTCTCCGTTTACCGAATCCATGTCTGAATCCAACTCGGCCATGTTCCGCATGATGCGATTGCCCTGGAACCATTTCTTGTCCGTCCGGTTCAATCCAAAAGACGAAAGGTCAAACACCACCTGCATCTTTGAAAATTTTGTCTTGCTTAGATTCTCCGTTGCCATCTGCCTGCTGGAGATACCTTGTTCGGCCGTGGTGCCTTCGGTGTAGCGGAATCCTTTGAACAACTCCAGTTTCAGGTATTGGTCATTCAAAATCGTATACATTTTCCCGGAGTCCGCGATGATTACTTGTTTATTGCCGGCCGTGCCCCGATGATCGTAAATGATCACACCGCGCAGGGTTTTTCCGTCGGGCAGCTTATCGTTTACTTTAATGTTGATGTCGGGGATAGCGCTGTAAAAGGCACCTTCTCTCAGGTCCAGCGCAGGCTTCTTTTGCTTGATGTCGTAGAGCAGGCTGTAGGCTTCCAGGGCCGCCTTCGGAACCAAATTGTTGTTTGCCCAAAAGGCGATGGCGGTCAGGATGAGGACAAAACCGAAGATAGGTACCAGACTTCGCACCAGCGATATGCCCAGACTTTTGACGGCCGTCAGTTCAAAATGTTCACCCAAATTGCCAAACGTAATTAAGGAAGACAGCAGCACGGCAAGGGGCATA
>DATHFS010000691.1:0-2477 GCA_035317975.1 Cyclobacteriaceae bacterium
ATAGCGCGCGTCAGTTCTGCGTAAATCTGCGTGATCTGCGGGAGATAATCTGAGTAAAAGCCGCGTAAATCTGCGTGATCTGCGGGAGATAATCTCAGTAAAAGCCCCGCGTAAATCTTGGAGTAAAAGGTTCGATTTTCGAAGAATTACATCCATAATGCTGTTTTGACTGTACAATATTTCAATAGGTTAAAATATCATTCAGCGTCTTTATGGCCTGTGTTAATTCCACCTTTTCAACGTTTCCCGTTTTTTCAATAAGGCGGTCTCTCGAAACAGACCGGACGTGAAAAACCAGCAACTCGGACCTGGCTTTAAGTCCATTTTCTTTGTTGGGGTCAATGACAGGATTCCCCTTATAGTTCTTGATTTTGGTTGTGAGCGGAGCCACAATCACAATAGGAAGATTCTCGTTGAGCAGGTTGCCGCTGAGAATAACAACCGGTCTGAATCCTGCCTGTTCACTCCCTTTTACCGGGTTAAGGTCGGTATACCAGATCTCACCTTGCCTCATTCCTTCAACTGCCTCAGGTAGTCCGCCATGCCTTCTTCCGCTATTTGAAGGATGTCTTTGTCAGTAGCGGCCTGTCGGTATGATTTAATATATTCTGCTCTTTCCAGGTATTCCAGATATAGCCGAAGGGCATTTTCGATGAGTTTGTTTTTGGGCATTGCCATCTTCTGGGCCTTTTCCCCCAGGAGTGTAAGCAGATCGTCTGGTAGCGTACTGGTGAAGGTGGACATGACTTTATTTGGTAATTAAAATACTCAGCTAAAATACGAAATAGAAATATAAAACACAAATATGTTTAATGTTTTAGTTGGGGGGTAGGTATAAATGGTTGATAATAAGGGCTTTTGAAAATGATTCCAATCCCGAAAATCACTTGGGAAGGGAAACCGTAAATGTGGTTCCTTCGCCAATTTTACTGGTGGCGGAAATTTCGCCATGAAGGAGTTGGACTAATTCTTTTACAATGGACAGACCCAAACCGGAAGAGCTTTCACCGGCAGTAGGCCTGGCGCTTAGCTTATGGAATTTGCCGTAGAGCTTTTGGAGTTCTTCTTTGTATAACCCCTGACCCTGGTCGGTCACTTCAAATAGAATGTCTTTCGTTCCGGATCCTACTTTCACTTTCACTTCCTTTCCGGGGAAGGAGAATTTGATGGCGTTGGAGATCAAATTATCCAGGATCTGCAGGATTGCGTCGGGATCCGTGATGAGCACATCTTCGTCAACGTGATTTTCTATTTTCAATGTGATATTTTTCTTCTCCGCGATGGGTTGATACTGCGTGTTGATGCGGCCCAGCAGGTTGGAAATAATGACAGGCTCAACTGTTACCATAGACGTTCCCCGTTCAATCCGGTTCAAATCCAGGAGATCGGAAATAAGGCGCTGCATCCGTTCGCATGACTCCGCGATATGGTCGACGTAGTTCAACTTTTTAGGATCCAGGTTTCCCTCGAGTTTCATGACTTGCACCAGCGCAGAGATGCCGGCGATCGGGGCTTTCAAATCATGCGTGGCGATACCCAGAAAATCATTTTTTTCATCATTTGCCCGGACCAGACTCTGATTGGCCTGCTGAAGTCCCTCGTGCAGCGACTGCACTTCCTCCAGATTTTGGTGTAAGTTATCATTCAGGAGTTCCACATGATGTTTCTCTTCCTCCAATTGCCGGGTTCGCTCTTTTACTTTGTTTTCAAGTTCATCGTTGAGTTGTTGAAGAGCGGTAAAGAGCGACTCATTTTCTTTTTGTTTTTTCTGAAGCGTGATCAAGGCAATAAGAGAGGCGATACCGACCAGGCCGAAGCTGGCAAAGCGGACAACGTCATTGAAAAAATAAATATTTTCAAGGTGTTGGTTGCGGGTCTCTAACAAACCCCGTTCGTGATCGATCAAATCATTGATCCAATACCGGATGCTATCCATATGCGCTTTGCCGATTCTGCCGGCAATAGAGTACGAGGCGCTATCCGGACGTCGTTTTCCGAAAAGAAGAAGACTCCTGTCCATCTCCCTCCTTTTCTGGTGAAGGATGGGATACAAATGTTGATTTACAACGGTCAGCTGACGCGGATTGTCTCTCACCAATTCCTGTAAGGACAGCAACTGGGGATCAATATCCCGCTCGGCCTGAAAATAAGGTTCGAGAAAAATGGAATCCCCGGTGACGATGAAACCCCGTTGGCCGGTTTCCATGTCTTTGATGTGGGAGAAGAGGGTGGTGGAGGCCTGGATGACTTTATAAGTAAGGATTACCAGCTCAGTTGTTCTCTTTCTTTGCTGATCATTATAGTAGGTAATAAAGGCGCTTACCACCGTCAGCAGAACCGAGGCGATCAGCAAGAAGCGTACGGTATGGAAGCGTTTTGAGTGTGCCACGAATGTGCAAAATACGAAATCATTTCCCGCAGATCGCGCAGATTTACGCAGGAGTCACGGCATTTTTTTTCCCGCAGATCGCGCAGAT
>DATHFS010000692.1:0-3045 GCA_035317975.1 Cyclobacteriaceae bacterium
GTCTAGAAAGGCTTCTTTTTGATCTTTAAATGCATAAAATCTGTGGCATTACGCTTGTAACAAAACGAGGCAGTTACCAGCCCCCTTAACGGTAACCCAACCTGGTCAACCTGAAACTTTGAACTTGAAACCTTGAACTCCAGACCATGCTGCTAAACCATTTCAAAATTGCTTTCAGAAATATCCTGAAACAGAAAGCGTACAATAGTTTGAATGTCATCGGTCTCGCTACCGGTATAGCAGCGGGGCTTCTCATCGCACTCCATCTCCAGGAAGAGTTGAGCTATGAAAAGAAGTTTGAGGGTTATCAAAACATTTATCGCATACACGACGACCAATGGGCCAAAAGCAGCCCGCCATTGGCGATTCAAATGAAAGAAAGGTTGCCCGATATCGCGGCGTTGGGCCGCCTTGCTTCGTACGGAACCCGGGTAGTAAATACGGATGACAATAATCCCGGAGAGGTAACAGGATACTATGCAGACTCCAGCGTGCTGGACGTCTTCGGCTTCAAGGTTGTTGCCGGCGATCGCAAGCAAGCGCTGGTAGCAGCCAATACCGCGGTAATTACACAAGGCATGGCAAAACGTTACTTTGGAAGTCAGGATCCGATTGGAAAATTACTTCACTTCGACAACCAGAAAGAATTTCCGGTGACGGCTGTTATTGAAGGCATTCCCGGAAACTCGCACATCCAGTTCGATTATCTGATCTCGATGCCCACCTTTTACAAGGATATTCCTGATACCTGGACCAACAACCGCGGGTGGATGGTAATGTATACCTATGTGCGCTTTAAATCCGACAAGGAGTATGAGAAGACCAGGGTGCAGATGCCCAGGTTTATTCGGGACTTTTATGAAGGTGATCCAGAAGCAGATCAACGGGTTGCCGATGAGCAACTGCGGTTTCAACCACTGGAAGACATCCACCTCCGGTCCAACCTGGAACAGGAAATGAGCGCCAATAGCAACATCATTTATGTTTATATTTTTATCGCCGTTGAGATTCTGATCCTTGTGGTCGCGTGTGCGAATTTTATGAGTTTGTTCACCACCCAGGCCATCAAGCGCATG
Organism: Cyclobacteriaceae bacterium; assembly: GCA_035317975.1. GTDB lineage: Bacteria > Bacteroidota > Bacteroidia > Cytophagales > Cyclobacteriaceae > ELB16-189. The sequence continues at coordinate 1,077 of DATHFS010000692.1, forward strand.
AAAGAAGTCGGGATGAGAAAGATATTGGGAGCCAGGCCGGGACAACTGATGGCGCAGTTTCTTACCGAAGTGATTTTGCTCACCGTGATTTCGGTGGTGCTGTCGGTGGTATTCTATCAATTGGCGCTGCCTTTTTATAACAACCTGGCGGGAAAGTCCCTCGGGCTTTGGCAGGTTTTTGAGAAAGACAATTTATTGATCATGACTGCGATCCTGACCGGGGTTGTACTTGTGTCAGGATTGTATCCGGCATTTTTCATTTCCGGCTTTAAGGCAGGTTCCTTCCTCCAGGAGAATAAACTCCCCAGCTCCATGCCGAACCTGGTTCGCAATGGCCTTGTCGTTTTTCAATTCATGGTCTCCATTGCGTTGATCGCGGCCACCCTCCTCGTCCATCAACAAATGAACTTACTACAGGACAAAAACCTGGGCTTCGATAAAGACCAGGTGGTGAACATCAAGCTGTATGGATCTCTTCGGTCGAAAGCCTCCAGCGAGACCGGCGCTTTTAAAAATGAATTTCTGAAAAACCCCAACATATTGGCCGTGGGCAGGGTAGGGAGCATGATCGGCGATGATTTAAGTGTGGAGGGAGTCGTACCCGAAGGGAAGGAGCAGGATGCAAGAACGATCCCATCCGTCCGTGTGCTTCGGGTAGATGAAGACTATCTGACCGTGATGAATATTCCCCTGGTGGCAGGCAGAAATTTTTCCCACTCCATGAACGACTCGACATCGTTTATTATCAATGAAACAGCCGCGAAGTTGTTGGGCCTCCCGGAACCGGTCGATCACCGACTCAATAATATGACCATGAACAAAAAAGGAAAAATTGTCGGCGTAGTGAAAGATTATCACTTCGCCTCTTTGCATAACCGGATTGAACCTCTGGTGATTGAATGGCGGCCAGATTGGACTGGATTGCTGACCATCAAGATGCGGGCTGGGAAAACAGCGGAGACGATGGAGTATATCCGGACAACGGTGAGCAAGATGGCACCGGGCAGTCTTTTTGTTTACAGCTTTTTGGATGACCACCTGAATGCCTTGTACAAATCCGAAAATGCAATGAGTAACGTATTTGAGTTCTTTTCGGTCCTGGCCATCATTATTGCTTGTTTAGGGTTGTTGGGACTTTCCGCCTACACCATTGAAAGCCGCACCAAAGAGATCGGTATCCGCAAGGTATTGGGCGCCAGCGTAACCGGTATTGTTACGCTGGTGACCTCGAAGTTCTTCATTCTGGTCATCATTGCTTATGTTATCGCCGTTCCGTTGACGTGGTATGGCATGTACTACTGGCTGCAAAATTTTGCTTACCAAATCGATATCCATGGATGGGTATTTGCCCTGACCGGATTGATCATCGCCGTAATGGCCGCGCTCGCGGTCGGATTTAACACCGTCAAAGCGGCTGTGAGGAATCCGGTGACTTCGTTGCGATACGAATAATCGGTGATCGGTAGAATACACTAACTGAATTAGATACCGCCCACTAACCCTATTTTCCAAGGTTCAATTTTTTTAGCGCACTCCGGCCGGTCTTCACTTGATAGGAGCCACAAAAAAGCTATTAGTAACCATTGGCCTTGTGCAGGAGAAGAGGTACCTTGTGCCAGTTCATACAACCAAAAACTCGATGACCTTTTCGCGACATGTTTAATCTGATCTCAACAATGAAAGGAACTTTGTATTTCAAATTAAAGATCAGAATAGGACTCCACATTGCCTGCTCCACGCTACTTTTAATGTGGAGCGTTGCCGCAACAGGGCAACTTCTCAAGGTCGCCGTAGCCGGTATGAACCACGACCATATTCACGGTATACTAAACCAGTACAAAAGAGGGGAGGTAATCCTTGCCGGAATCGCTGAAGCCGACGGGAAATTGATTGAACGATATAAGAAAAGATACCAACTGCCCGACTCCCTCTTTTTCAAAGACTTGCCGACGCTGCTCGAACACGTAAA
>DATHFS010000693.1:0-2013 GCA_035317975.1 Cyclobacteriaceae bacterium
GATAAGATCCCTATCGTCGGCAAAGTAAAAATGCTGAGGCGGCTGGCGAAAAAAGGGACGGTCGTCATGGTCCCTACTCACTTCAGCAACCTCGACTCGATCCTGATCGGCTTTGTCATCCATTCCCTTGGCTTGCCGGCATTTATTTATGGAGCAGGATTGAATCTCTTTAACATCAAGATCTTCGCCTACTTTATGAATAGCCTGGGTGCCTACAAAGTAGATCGCCGCAAAAAAAATCTGCCCTACCTGGAAACATTGAAAATGTACTCCAACCTGGCCATCCAGAAGGGCGCTCATAGCTTGTTCTTTCCCGGTGGTACCCGGTCGCGGTCTGGCCTCATTGAAAAGCAACTTAAGCTGGGATTGCTGAGTACGGCCGTTGAAGCACAGCGCAGCCTGTATATGGAAACACCGCCCGGCACCGAGGTTCGCAAGATCTTTGTCGTGCCGGTTACCCTCAACTATCACTTTGTTCTCGAAGCCCCGGATCTCATCGTCGACTATTTGCAGGTGAAAGGCCAGGACCGTTATTTCCCGGAAGAGGATAACTATGGCAGTTTCCAGTTGATCCGCTTCCTGTTTAAGTTCTTCACAAAAGGATCGAACATTTCTGTTTCCATCGGCCGTGGCCTGGACGTGATGGGAAACTTCGTGGATGACGAAGGCAATAGCCTGGATGCGCATGGACGAATCATCGATACGAAGGACTACTTTATTTCCCAAAACGACATTACCATCGACCGCCAGCGCGAAGACGAGTATACGCGCATGCTGAGTCAGCGAATTGTTACCGAATACCATCGCATCAACCGGATTTTTGCGAGCCATTTGGTAGCGTTTATCGCCTTTGAAATGTGGCAGCGACAATTTCCCAAACTCGATTTGTTCACTTTTTTGCGTTTGCCGGAAGAAGAGTTGGAAATTCCGTACGAGGAATTCCTGGAAACATTCAAGCGGGTTCGCAAAGAGATCTACAACCTCAAGGACGCGGGCAAGGTCTATATTGCTACACACCTCAAAGGGGAGGCCGACCTCGTTCTTAAACACGGGTTGGACAACGTCGGCATTTTTCACCTCAAGCGCCCATTGCTAAAAAACAAGAAAGGAAACATCATAACCCAGGACCTCAATACCCTCTATTACTATCACAACCGCCTGGTAGGCTATGACCTCGAAAAGTTTATCTGAGAAACCGATCGGGGTGGTAGGGGCCGGGAATTTTGGCACCGTGATCGCCAATATGCTGGCCCGCAACCGGCGGGTGTTGTTGTATGCCCGCGATGCAAAGGTGTACAAGCACATCCTGAATAAACGTGAAAATCGCGGCTACACGCTCCACAAGAATGTAATGCCCACCAACGACATGGCTGACCTCGCCCGCCAGTGCGACGTGATTTTTCCCATGGTTCCGTCCGAACATTTCCGGAACATGATGAAGAAACTTTCACCTTACCTTCACCCCTACCACATTCTCATTCACGGAACAAAAGGCTTCGACATCAAATTACCAAAAGGGGAAACGCTGGAAACGGTCAACTACCTCGACCGCAGCAGGGTAAAGACCATGAGCGAGGTGATCCAGGAAGAAAGCGTAGTTGTGCGCGTAGGCTGTTTGGGCGGTCCTAATCTCTCCCGCGAGTTGGCACAACGGCAACCGGGTGCTACCGTAGTCGCCAGCCATTTTGATGAGGTCATCCAGATCGGACAGCGGTTGTTGCGCAGCGACCGGTTTCAGGTTTATGAAAACAATGATTTGGTCGGGGTAGAGATTGCCGGGGTATTAAAGAACATCATTGCTATCGCTTCCGGAGCACTGAGCGGGCTGGGCTATGGAGAAAATGCAAAAGGGTTGCTCATCAGCCGGGGCGCCGTTGAAATGGTATATTTAGGAAGAGCGTTGGGGGGAAATACAAAGGCTTTTCTGGGTGTTGCCGGCATTGGCGACCTTGTCACAACCTGCAACAGTCCCATGAGCCGCAATTTTACGGTTGGCTATCGCCTGGCAAAAGG
>DATHFS010000694.1:0-8353 GCA_035317975.1 Cyclobacteriaceae bacterium
AGAGGTGTCGGTATTGATTGTGCTGCCCCGGTTGAACGCCATGCCGTATGCTCTGAAGTAAAGGTCTTTAGTCAATTTCGCGCCGTAGCGCAAGCCACCGTACCGCTTCAGTTCGGAACCCAGGCCGCCTTCCACATAAAGTCCTTGCGAATCCCTCGCGCTCTTTGTAGTAATATTGATGACACCGTTTACAGCGTTCGCACCCCACAATGTTCCACCGGGACCGCTTATTACCTCTATGCGATCTACATCCTCCAATAAAAGATTCTGTACATCCCAAAACACACCGGCATACATGGGTGTGTAGACGGTGCGGCCATCAATCAGAACCAGGAGCTTGTTGGCAAGAACGTTATTGAATCCACGTGCACTGATAGCCCATTGACTTGAATTGACTTGCGCTACCTGCAGGTTGGATGCCAACCGCAAGGCCTCCGGGACGTTTGTCGCACCCGATCGGCGGATATCCTCTCGTGTGATGACCTGGATGGCAGAGGCTGCTTCGGTTAGTTTCTCGGGACGTCTGGAGACGGAGGTTACTTCAATGTTCATCAACTCCTCCATACTTAGTTTCTTAAGTTCGTTGGCAGAGGGCCCGGGAGCCTGGGAAAGGGCCTTTCCTGACAATAAAACAAAGGTAATAACCAGGAAGCAATTTCCAGGCATGCCTCGAAATCGCATTCCTTTACTGCCAAAAACCAGGAATTGAAATAAAAGGCTCATGTCACCCTATCTTCGGTAAAAAAAACTGAATCCTTCCTCCTGTAAAATTCCCGAAGGTCTATTGCATGACATACAAAGACATGAAGCGTGATCATTCAATCGGACTGAGCACATCAAAGCGGGGTAATCTTGTTTTCAAAGATATTGATTTACTTTTCTAATCCTAAGAAGAGCAGGGGCGCCGGAAGGCCGTTTAAATAGTTTACTTAGGTAATAGTTTTGATTGCGCACCGTCTGTCAAATTCCATGGAAGGGAGTGGCATAAATTATATAGCTTGGTGTTTAGAGGTGATAATGCGATAATTCCGACCTGTGACAGGTTAAAAAGTACTAAGGAATGGCACATTTTAACCAATGGACAATCAGGCACAATTATAACAAAATACCGTATCTTTGCGGTACTTGCGTTTAGCGATACTTTTGAGCAATGCCATAGATGCTTGCTTTTCAAGGGCTTTCAGCTCCTGATACAGAATTATCCAACGTCTCTCAGGTTCAGATGAGGCTTTAACCATAAAACGTTATTTTAATTGATACGATAGGTTTACTTTTTTCTAATTGCCCGGATACAACTAAAACCCAAATGCAGAATGGACAATGTGGTTGAAATTTTATTAGTAGAGGATAACCCCAACGATGCGGAGTTGGCCATTCGGGCACTCAAAAAAAACAACCTGGCCAACCACTTGCTGCACCTGGAGAACGGACAAGAGGCGCTGGACTTTCTGTTTGAGGAGAAGAACCGGATGCCAAAGCTTATCCTTCTCGATTTGAAGATGCCAAAAGTCGATGGAATAGAAGTCCTGCGCAGACTTAAGTCAGACGAAAAAAAGAAAGTGATCCCCGTTGTTATTCTCACCTCCTCCAAAGAAGAGAGCGACATTGTTGAAACCTATAAACTGGGCGTGAACGCCTACATCGTTAAGCCGGTCGATTTCGATCAGTTTGTAAAAGCCGTAGCCCAGCTTGGTCTATTTTGGCTGCTGTTGAATCAGCCCCCTGTTCAAACTTAATATGAACGTCATGGAAAAGGAGTTGCGGATCTTGATGCTGGAGGATCTGGAAGAAGATGCCGGGTTGGTCGATCGGGCATTGCAAAAAGAAAAAATCGTGTTCACCAGGATACGCGTTGACACACAAGAAGAGTTTACAAACGCACTTGAGAATTTCAAGCCTGACGTTATTTTATCCGACCATTCGCTGCCTCAATTTAATTCAATCGAGGCTCTTAAAATTTGCCAGGAAAGAAAGTTGAATCTGCCTTTTATCCTGGTGACGGGCGCCGTTTCCGAAGAATTCGCGGTAAACTGCTTAAAAAAAGGAGCGGATGATTATGTGCTGAAATCCAATCTCTCGCGCCTCCCGCTGGCCATTCGTTATGCCCTCCGGCATCGCCGGCACGAGAGCCTGCGCAAGGAGCAGGAAGAAATCCTGCGCAAACAAAATGAGGAATTGGTCAAGATCAATAAAGAACTGGACTCTTTTGTTTACAGCGTATCCCATAATTTGCGTTCCCCCCTCTCTTCTGTGTTGGGATTGGTCAATGTAGCGTTGATGGATGATCTGAAAACCAGCGAAATGGTAGACCGCTATTTCGAAATGATCGGCAGGAATGTTTCCAGACTGGATGCGGCCCTTCAACAAATATTGAACTATTCGCGGAACGCCCGGAGCGAAGTGGATATTTCAGAGATCAACCTGGAACAACTCGTTCGCCAGACCTTTGCAGAAATGAAATACCTGGAAGGTCATCTTGAGATCAGCAAGCAATTCGACATCAAGGCATCCGTTCCATTCTACTCCGATCCGTATCGCCTGTCCGTCATCCTGTCCAATCTCATCTCTAACGCAATCAAATACGCAGACGAAGCGAAGGAAAAAAGGTTCATCAACGTTTCTGCGATCATTACATCTGAGAGTGCCATTATCCACGTGCGCGACAATGGCATCGGTATCCACGAGGACTATTTGCCCGATATCTTCAACATGTTTTACCGCGCCACCGAACGAAGTGAGGGCGACGGACTAGGGCTTTACATCGTTAAAGAGATGCTTGAAAGGCTGCAGGCCACGGTGGTGGTCACCTCCCAATTAAATGAGACAACCGATTTTACGATAACGATACCGAATTCACCGGAAAAAAAATAACGGCCCCTTAGGAAATGGATTTTCTGGATTCCATACTGGATAATATTGATGAAGCCGTCATCACCACAGATTCGCAGGGTAAGATCCTTCGTTTTAATGAGTTGGCCCTGGAAAACAGCAAAGTGTTTTTGGCGTCTAAACCCCTTCAACTCGGGGACGATCTCATCACGATTGCCAGCCCGGAACGCCGGGAAAGTGTACGGAATACACTCCTTGAAATTCAACTTGACAAACAACCTGCCAGGTCTTTTGCCGAATACATCCACCGCAATGGAACAACCGTTTACCTCGAGCTAAGCTACGTGCCTGTGACCGACGAGGCGGGAAACCTTACCCATATCCATTTGTTTTCCAGGGATATCACCCAGCAGAAGGTCTACGAGAAAAAATTGGTCACGCAATCCGCCAACGCCAGCAACCTCATCGAAAAGGCAAATGCGATCATTATCGGCGTTGACACCCGGGGCTATATCACAGATTGGAATGAGCACTGCTTTATCGTTACCGGATTTGAAAAGGAGGAGGTCTATGGTCAAAAGCTTGTCGAGGCTCTTTTGGCCGACGAAGACAAGCCGGCCTTTGATGTCCTGATGGCACGTCTCCTGAATCATGAATTCGTCAAGAATTACGAAGTCCCGGTGCGCACAAAGTCGGGTCGCAGGGTCATCTTCATGCTGAGCAGCACACCCCGCACATCGGCCACAGGGGAGACCATTGGAATTGTTTTTGTGGGGCAGGATGTAACCGAACTGACCGATTACCGGAAATCGCTGGAGATCAAAGTGGAGGAAAGAACAAGGGAACTACAGCGCGCCTTGAAAAAAGAAAAGGAGGTGGTGGAGATGAAAAGCCGGTTCGTTTCCATCGCGTCGCATGAATTCCGGACCCCCCTGTCGTCCATTCAATTTTCGGCAGATTTTATTAAAAAAAATAATCAGAAGATCAGTAAGGAGGATCTGAGCAAGCGACTGGAGAACATTGAAAAACAAGCGCAGCACATGACCTCGCTGCTGGATGACGTGCTCACGTACGGAAAAAGTGAGGCTGGAAAGATCCAGTTGATCATTTCTACCATTGCCGTGCGCGATTTTATCACTAAGATCATAGAAGAGGTTGGTCATAGTTCGAAAAACACGCATCAGATTAAAGTGGATTTCCTAACGATACCGGACCAGCTCACGACGGACGAGAAATTGCTGCGCAATGTATTGATTAACCTGTTGACGAATGCCATCAAGTTTTCGCCTGGTCGCGAAGCCGTGCACCTGGCAATCAGCGGCAACAACGGCCAACTCCTGTTTTCTGTCCATGACGATGGAATAGGCATTCCGGAGGAGGAAGTCGATACGATATTCGAGCCCTTTGTACGGGGTAAAGGAGTTGCTTCCATCCAGGGCACCGGCCTTGGCCTCTCGATCGTAAAAAGGGCAGTTGAGTTGTTAAAGGGTACCATTCAGGCCAAGAGTCAGGTGGGCAGCGGGACTACGTTTATTGTTACCCTGCCGACCATCAGCTAAAGAAAACTGAAATCCAGCAAGTGTGGAAAATACACCCCGTTTTCCAAACAATAAACATGCATAACGTGGAATGTGGGTTGCCCTTAGAGAGGCACTTGAACAACAGTTCGCGGACGCTGCTAACAAAATCAAGAAACCATCTGCCTCCTCCTTTCCCCCGTGTTTCCCTTGTAATAGTCTCCAGGTTCAAATATTTGGACCCTTTGCTCAACCTGTTTTTCTCATTTTCCCTGGCGAAGTCCGGATCTGGCCGGTAAACCGCAGCCGTAGCATTGGAAGTCATACCCCGAAGGAGGGCTGGCACATTTTTTTAACGTGACGTGAAATTAGACCTTTTCATATCCTGAATTAACCATACCATGCTGGCCAGTAAAGGCTATCATTTTTTAAGTTTATGATAATCAGGGAAAATGGGATTTAAGCGGAGTATTTCGGGGCAGGCCTGGCGATAAGGAGTGGCAAGCAATCAGCGGCAGTTGCCTTTGGCGGCCGTCAATAGAACACTTTGTGCTTACGGGTGATCCAATCAATAGCTAAAAAATGAAATGAGAGTAACGCTTGCTAAAAATAAAAAAACATCCCGCGTCGGAAGGCGCATTAAAGACGGCTCTTTTCCTGTAGTGGCCATCGGTGCATCGGCCGGAGGGCTGGAAGCGGTGACACAACTCTTACAAAGCCTTCCTACTGACACCGGTATGGCGTTCATTTACGTACAGCACCTGAGCCCCGATCACAAGAGTTTTCTAACCGCTCTTTTGTCAAAGCTCACGTTAATGGAGGTACAAGAGGCGAAAAACAAGATGTTCATCGAGCCGGATCACTTTTATGTTATTCCGCCGGACAAGGAAATGGCCATGCTGGATGGACACATAAAACTCATGCCACGGCGAAAAGACCGTGTTGCCAACCTGCCGATTGACACTTTTTTCTGCTCGCTGGCCGCGACACATAAGAAAGGGGCTATCGGCATTATTCTCAGCGGCAGTGCCAATGATGGTACACGCGGGCTGAGCTCTATTAAAGAAGGGGGAGGATTGACTTTTGCACAGGATGATTCGGCAAAATTCGGCAGCATGCCGGAGTCGGCTATTGCCTCCGGTGCTGTTGATTTTGTTCTATCGCCGAAAGAAATCGCACACGAATTGACCCGCTTGAGCAAACAGGATTATGTGAAGCGGGAGGGGCTGGAGGTTGGCAAAGAAAATGAAATTGAAGACAGTCACCCCCACCTGAACGTGATTCTCACTCTTTTACACAAAGAGACTGGAGTTGATTTCAGCCATTACAAAATGGCTACGATCAAGAGACGTATTTTGCGCAGATTGATGCTGCATAAAATAAAAACGCTGTCGGAATATGCAACACTGATGGAAGAAAAAAGGGATGAGATCAATATTCTCCATCAGGATTTGCTCATTAATGTTACCGGCTTCTTCAGGGATAACGATGCCCATCAGTATTTAAAGACAACCCTCTTTCCACGCATCCTCAAAAACAAAGCAACAGGCGAGGCGTTGCGGATATGGATACCGGCCTGCTCGACTGGGGAAGAAGTCTATTCCATTGCTATGACGCTGCTGGAAATACAGCGAAGCAGACCAGCCGGCATACCCGTTCAGATCTTTGCCACCGACCTGAGCGAAAAAGCAATTGCCAAAGCCCGCGCAGGCGAATATACCCAGCACGAGCTTAAATCGGTTTCGCCAAAACGACTGCAGCGCTTCTATACGAAATCCGGTCACAATTACCGCATCTCCAAAGTGGTGCGCGACATGTGTGTATTTGCGGTGCATAATATCCTGCGCGACCCGCCCTTTTCCCGGCTTGATTTTGTCAGTTGCTGCAACCTGTTTATTTACCTCGATGCCGCGGCGCAGAAAAAAGTCCTTGCCACATTTCACTATGCCTTGTTGGCAGAAGGATATTTGATGCTCGCCAAATCAGAAACCGTTGGTGCTTCCGCCCCCCTTTTCACAAAAATCGATAGCAAGATCAAGATTTATTCACGCAACAAAACTTCGGACGGCCGCTCCTTGCCCGACCTTAAACGCCGTTCGTTGATTACGCTCACCGGCAAGGCCCTACCTCCTCCACTCATCAAGAATAAAATGCTGCCCGACAACGGTCTGGACGGTACCGTTGATTCCCTCCTTCTGTCCCGTTATGTTCCGGCAAGCGTAGTCATAAATCATGCAATGGAGATCCTCCTGTTCCGGGGTGCAACGAATCTCTACCTCCGGCCATCCGGAAAAGCCAGCTTGAACATTTTAAAATTAATATCCCCTGATGTCACCTTTGAACTTCGGCAAGCCATTTCCAAAGTCATCAAAACCAAGCTGCCCGTTCGCAGGGCAGGAATTGAAATGAAATGGGATGGTGCCGTGCGGGTCATTAACATAGAAGTGGTCCCCGTCACCGTGGCATCGGATGAGCCATTGCTCCTGGTGCTTTTCACTGAACCCGAGCGGGTCGAAACACTTCTTCCGCACGATAAGGGCGCCCACCCGAAGAACGGACGCGGAAAACATATCCTTATCCCCAACGGGACACTGGCAAAAGACCGAAAGATTGAAACATTAAAAAAAGAACTTTTGGCCACCCGCGGAGATATGCACTCCTTCGCAGAAGAGCAGGCCGTGTTCAACGAAGAATTGCAGACCGCCAATGAAGAAATTGTTTCCAGCAACGAAGAACTGCAAAGTGTAAACGAAGAACTGGAAACCTCAAAAGAGGAAATTGAAACGGCAAATGAAGAACTGATCACCACGAACCAGGAGCTGCAAACCCGCAATGACCTCCTTAACGAGTCCTATGATTATTCCGAAGCGATCATCAGCACCCTTCACGAACCCATGATCATTCTCGACAAGGACCTTCGGGTAAAATCGGCGAACGAATCCTTCTACAGCAGCTTCCGGGTTACCAAAGAAGAAACGGAACGGACCCTGCTATACGATTTAGGAAATAAACAATGGAATATCCCCCGCCTGCGTGAATTACTGGAAGATATTATTCCCAGGAATACCCATTTCCACGACTTTGAAGTTACCCATGCCTTCCATGGCATCGGCGAAAAAATAATGCTGCTCAATGCGCGAAAAATCTTGCAGAAAACCCATGGCGAACAATTAATTCTACTCGCTATTAATGATATTACGGAACGCTCCCTGCTTCAACGCAAAGAAAAGGAGTTATTCGAAAAAGACATCCGCGAAAGAAAATCCTATGGGCTGAGGCTCGAAATGGCGGTCGAGGAAAGAACAAAGGAACTAGCACAAGCCAACAAAGAACTTGCCTTTCAGAACGAAGAGAAAGAAAAAAGGGCGGCCGAATTGATCATTGCTAACAAAGAGCTTGGATTTCAAAACGAAGAAAAAGGAAAACGGGCAGCCGAATTGATCATTGCTAACAACGAGCTTGCCTTTCAGAACGGAGAAAAAGAAAAACGGGCTGCCGAATTGATCATTGCTAACGGAGAACTTGGTTTTCAAAGCGAAGAGAAAGAAAAACGCGCAGCAGAGCTCATCATCGCTAATGGGGAACTCGCCTTTGAAAACAATGAGAAAGAAAAACGGGCAGCAGAACTCATCATCGCTAATGAGGAACTCGCCTTTGAAAACAATGAAAAAGAAAAACGGGCTGCCGAATTGATCGTTGCGAACAAAGAGCTTGCCTTTCAAAATGAAGAAAAAGAAAAACGGGCAGCCGAGCTGATCGTCGCGAACGGCGAACTCGCTTTTGAAAACGACGAGAAAGAAAAACGAAAGGCTGAGCTCATTATTGCTAACGGAGAACTTGCCTTTGAAAACCACGAGAAAGAAAAGCGGGCGGCAGAACTGATCATTGCCAACAAAGAGCTTGCTTTTCAAAATGAAGAAAAGGAAAAAAGAGCAACGGAGTTAATCCATACTAACAATGATATTAAAAAAGCAGAAGAAAAATTGATTGAAGCAAACAAAGAACTG
>DATHFS010000695.1:0-4970 GCA_035317975.1 Cyclobacteriaceae bacterium
TTTGGTCAGTCCGGCCCTCAAAAGCACACCCTTTTTTCTCCTTTCCCCAACAATTGTATTTCATATCTTTCCAAAATCCTGTAGATTTAAAATGATCTAAAAAAAACGGACGTCCTATGAAACTCAATCTGATTTGTCTTACCCTTCTTGCGATGGGCTTATCCCCTTCTGCTTACAGTCAATCGAAAAGCAATCAAAAGAACGCGTCTTTTTCCGATAAACAGTTTACTATCAAGAGAGGTACGAACATCGCTCATTGGTTATCACAAAGCGACAAAAGAGGTCAGGAGCGGGCAGCCTTTTTTACGAGGAAAGACATCGACTATATTCTGGCGGCCGGATTCGATCATATCCGGTTGCCAATCGATGAGGAACAACTATGGGACGAATCCGGCAAACGCAATGCAGAGGCCTTCGAACTTTTGAAGCACAGTTTACAGTGGTGTCAGGAAGCGGGTCTCAGGGCCGTTGTTGATTTGCACATTCTGCGATCTCATCACTTCAACAAAAAGGAAAAACCACTCTGGACCGTACCCGCCGAACAGGATAAATTCATCGCCCTCTGGAAGGACCTGTCGGGTTTTCTTCACGAATGGCCACGGGGAATGGTTGCGTATGAGTTGATGAATGAACCTGTCGCGGATGATCCCGAACAATGGAATACATTGGTTGCCAAGCTTGTGGATTCGATCCGCCAATGGGAGCCCGGGCGGATGATTGTCATCGGATCAAATCGCTGGCAGTCGGCCAACACCTTTGATAAGTTGAGAATTCCTAAAAATGATCGCAATATTTTGTTGAGTTTTCATTTTTACGAACCCTTCTTCCTTACCCATTACCAGGCTTCGTGGACGAACTTGAAGGACTTTAAAGGGGATGTGAATTATCCCGGGCAGATCGTACTGCATAGCAACCTCCCCGAGCATCAACGGGTATACAATCGCGATACACTTCTTAAGATGATGCAAAAACCATTGCATCTGGCAGATAGCCTTAAATTGCCTTTGTATTGCGGGGAATTTGGCGTCATCGACAAGGCGCCCCGCGAATCCAAACTGGCATGGTACCGGGATATGGTGTCCATCTTTGAAGAGAAGGGCATCGCCTACGCCAACTGGAATTTTAAAGCCGGTTCTTTTGGTATTGTGGACGCGCAGTTGAAGCCAGACCTCCCAATGGTCAAGATCCTGACGCATGGCAAGTAGCCTTGAGTGATGGGACCTTAGTCACTTGTTGTACCTGACTTAAGACCAGGGGCTAGGGACTAGAGACTCAACGATCAAAGTGAAAGTAATGAAATAACTAAACCGAACAATAATGAAAAAAACCAAAATCCTTCTCCCCCTCCTATTATTATGGATCCTCTGTCAACCGGCTGTTTTTGGACAGACCGGACAGCCCTCCCCGCCACCTCCCGAAAATGTATTTCTCGTGCGCGGCTTTGCAATTGGCGGACCAAGAGTGAAAGACGTCGATCGTCTTGTAAAATTTATAAATGAAGAGCTGGCTACGCGAAAAGTCAATACCCTCATTTTGCGAATTGATTTTAATTATGAATTTGAAAGTTATCCGCTATTAAGAGATTCTGTCGCCCTCTCGAAATCAGATGTTAAGAAGATCGTGGACGCCTGCGCGAAAAATAAAATCAGAATTATTCCACAGATCAATCTACTGGGACACCAATCCTGGGCGGGCACGCTTCATAATTTATTAAGGGTATACCCCGAATTTGACGAAACACCAGGTGTAATCATGCCCGAGAAGTATGTCTGGCCCAATGCGGACGGATTATACTGCAAGAGCTATTGCCCCCTTCACCCGGACGTGCACAAGGTGGTCTTCGCTCTGGTTGATGAGATCTGTGATGCCTTTCATGCTGATGCGTTTCATGCCGGTATGGATGAGGTTTTCTACCTCGGAAATGAAAAGTGCCCGCGATGCTCGGGCATCGACAAGGCGGAGCTTTTTGCAGGGGAGGTCAGAACGATCAGAGATCATCTCGCATTGAAAAACAGGGAGCTGTGGATCTGGGGAGACCGGCTGATCGATGGCAAGGCAACGGGGATAGGATTCTGGGAAGCCAGTTACAATTATACGTACCGGGCCGTCGACCTGATACCGAAGGATGTGGTGATCTGCGACTGGCATTATGAAAGGCCGGATCAAACGGCTGTGTATTTCGCCATGAAGGGTCTGCGGGTCGTGACGTGTCCCTGGAGAAGACCTCCTGTTTCAATTGCTCAGGCTGAGGATATGGCGCGGTGGAGAAAATACGCAACCAAAGAAATGAAGGACCGGTATTATGGAATGATGCAAACGGTCTGGTCCGGTCCGGAACAGTTTTTGGATGGCTTTTATGGAGTTAATGTGAAGGCTCCCGGAGGCGACGCGAGCCCTGAAAATAAGGGGTTTACTACGTGGGATTCTTTTAAGGCTTTGTATAAAAGGATGGATGAGCTTGGCAAATAAATCTAAAATTGGAGAGTATTCCCACTTCAATATTCAGAATTCAAATTTTGAATAATGAATAATGAATGACGAATTGAGAAGTTAGTAATAACCCCCGGATTGGTCCGCACCAATCTGAAATTTTAAATCTCGAATTTTAAATTATTATGCAAAGACGACAATTCATAAAAACAGCCGGTGCCCCCGGAATGGCATTTGCGCTGGCGCCGCTTATTCGTATTCAGGGAAAAGAAAAAAAGTTTAGAACGGCGTTGGTTGGCGCGGGTTGGTGGGGCGGCAATATTTTACGCTGTGCTGTTCAGTCAGGGAAATGCAAGATCATTGCAATTTGTGATGTGGACGACAGAAATTGCAAAGCCGCGGCGGAAACAGTAAAGAAACTGAACGGGGATACACCTCAATTGTATCGCGATTACCGTGAACTATTAGCAAAAGAAAAGCCGGAGATCGTTATTGTTGCCACCCCCGATCATTGGCACCCATTGATCGCGATTGCCGCAATGCAGTCCGGCGCTCATGTGTACGTTGAAAAACCGATCTGCCATACCATCAACGAAGGCAAGGCTATGGTAAAGGCAGCCCGTGATACGAAGCGAATTGTACAGGTGGGAACACACCGCAGGGTTTCACCGCACATGATTTCAGGCAGGGAATTTTTGAGATCAGGTAAAGCAGGAAAAATTGGTTCGGTACGGGCGTTTGTTCATTACCCCGGAGGCGCAGGTGTAAAGACACCCGACAGTGATGCTCCCGCCTCGCTGGACTGGAATATGTGGTGCGGACCCGCTCCGTTACGTCCTTTCAATACTACAATTCACCCAAAGGGATTCAGGCAGTATTTGGATTATGCGAATGGGACGCTTGGCGATTGGGGCATTCACTGGATGGATCAAATTCTTTGGTGGTCGGAAGAAAAGTATCCGAAGAAAGTGTTTTCAACGGCAAACCGGTTCATCCGGCAAGACAATACGGATGCACCGGATACACAGCATGTAATTTTTGAATTTGAATCTTTCACCGCGACCTGGGAACATCGTCAATACGCCGGCAACGAGGCGGAGAAAACAAATATTGGGTGCTATTTCTATGGAACAGAGGGTACCTTTCATTTGGGTTGGCTTGATGGATGGACTTTTTACCCGTCAGACACAAAGAAGCCGGTCCTCCACGAAGACCCCGTGCTGGACGACCCGGACAAGCAAAACATTGCAGCCCTCTGGAGCAATTTCTTAGCCTCAATCAACAACAATACGCTCCCGGTTTGTGATATCGAAATTGGCCAGCGCTCCACCAACATGAGCCTGCTTGGCATGCTGAGTTCGAAACTAGGTAGAAGCATAGTATGGGATGGCGAGCAGGGAATGATAAAGAATGATCCGGATGCTAATAAACTTCTTACCCGGGTGTACAGAGGGGAATGGAGGTATCCGGGTACGTGAGGGATCCCATCGTTGTGAATCTCCACTTCTAAATTCATTACTCAGCATTCAACATTGATTTGACATTCTAAATTTGAATTTTGAATAATGAATTCTGAATAATGAATTTAGGAGTAAGTAAAGGCATTGGTCATGAGTCATAGCCCAATTTTAAATTTTGAATCTTAAATCCTTCTTCCTTGTCATTCTCATTTTAAGAACGTTCTGTGACGGCCGTTCACAAGTCACATTTCCCGTTAACGTGAGCACGAACGGCCGCTATCTTATCGATCAAAATAAAAAACCCTTCCCCATTCTCGGCAGGACAGCGTGGTTTGTGATCTCACAGCCGGTCGGCGGATACCAATCCTTTATCAATAACTCGGTTTCACTTGGGTACAATTCAATCGAGATGCACGTACTCGATCACGACCCGCGCGGCAACCATCCCCCGTTCAATGGCAATGGAGATTTACCATTCCTCAGGCAATTGGATGGCTCACCCTGGACAGGTTCTCTTGTTTATGCCGACAGCAGCACCGCTGCCCCGGATATGACCACGCCGAACGAACCCTATTGGAAGTATGTCGACTCCTTCCTCTCCTACTGTGAATCCAAAGGGGTCCTGGTTTTCTTCTTCCCGGCCTACCTTGGCTATTCGGGCAGCAACCAGGGATGGATGAAGGAGTTAGTTGCCAATGGTACCGCGAAGTCGAAAGCGTACGGCGCCTGGATCGCCAATCGATATAAGAATCAAAAAAACCTGGTCTGGATGCTTCTCGGAGACATTGGCACCTTTACCCCCGCCGAGAGACAAGCAGAGGCAGCATTTATTACCGGACTGAAAAGTATTTCAGGTCAGCAGTCTATTCACTATAGCGCGGAGGCGAACAGCGGGCAGAACAGCACGGACCAGGTCGACTTTGGCGACCAAATGACCCTCAATGGTACCTACACCTGGACTCCGTCGAATGTCACCGTGGCCGCTCTCGGACGCCTTGCTTATTCGCATCGTCCTGTTTTGCCAGCTTATTTGCTGGAAGAACCCTATGATGAAGAAGGTCCCGATGGTAGAAATTTCAA